>JACQAP010000019.1:300000-435290 GCA_016194905.1 Betaproteobacteria bacterium | reverse complement strand
AGTATTTTCTAATCGTAAGATGAGGCTGAAACTGTCGAGGTCAGGCGGCGGATTTGGATCGACGGTTTATGGACTGGAACAGTAGTTTTCGAGCCTGCTGGACTTGTTTTGCGGCTTCATTATCGCTCATGGTGTTGGCTTGGTGTTCGAGCGCCGGGGAAGTGATGCCGGGTTTGAGGTAAGTCTGGTAATCCGGGATGGATTTCAGTCGCTCCCAGGGCATCATGATCTGGTCGCGCGGATAGGTTTTTCGGATCTTTCCCTTGGCGTCGATTTTGTCCACTGCGAAGTAACAAGGGCGGTGGAAATTGAGGTAGGAATTGAGTGTTTCGGTATAGAAGCGATTGATGGCCGTCGCATGTTTTTGCGGGATGTGGCTGTATCCCATGAGCTTGCGGATGACGGCGCCGTTCTTGCATTCGGCTAGCGCGTTATCGTTGGTTTGGCGCGGGCGCGACTTGGTGAATTCGACGCGCAGTTTCTCCAGAAGTTTGGCGATTTCGTGGTTGACGTACTCGGATCCTGAGCCCGAGTGGAAGCCGCGAATGTCGAACGGGAAGCCGTCGAGCAGCAGTGCGATCACGGGCAGCAGATAGGCTTCGCTAATGCGTTCCACCGAGGCCACCAGTTCCCACTGGGTGACGATATCGACGGCGTTGATAGGGTAGACACCCTTCATCCCGTCCTGATCGCCCTGGTGCACGGTATCAATGCGAATATAGCCGGGCAATCCCTGCGGGGCCGGCATTTTACGAATGCCAATGGCCACCGGCGATGGTCGGGTGCGTTGCCAGGCCACGCGCTGCTTTCGATAGAGCTCGGCTCTGCGCAGGTTGTAGAGATGCGAGACCGAGATCTGAGACAACTGGGCAAAGCGGTGATCGCCGAAATGCTCAAAGGCCCGGATCAACAACACCTTGGTCGCCGGGCCCGAGAGCGTATCGTGCAGGCTGTCGGTCTGCGCCAGTAACACCACGTCCGCGGGGCCATATTGGCGGGCAAAGCTGGTGCGGCTGGCCCGATCCAACGGCTTGAGAGACTGGGTGTCGCGATATTGCGCGATCAGTCTGGATAGATGCTGTCGCGAATACCCCGTCAAGCGCCGCATGTACGCAAACAGAATCCCGCGCTGACCCTTGGCTAACCTGAAATAGCGCAATCGCCTGATCACGGATGTAACAAAGGCGCGAAGAGTGGATTCATCGGTAGGAATCGAGAAGGCGACGTCGGCGGTACCTTGCGATTTGCTCGATCGTCTCGAGCCTTGATTCGTTCATATCGATCACCATCGGTAGATGATCGATCCAAAATCCTTATTTCAGCCTCCTATGCCGTTGGAAATACGGACCCCGTTTCAGCCTCCTATGCCATTGGAAGAGGCTCTGCCTTGACAATGCGGGGGGTCGTCAGTAATCTTCCGCACCCTGTTGCAGGGGTGCGGAAAGTCTCGCAAGGAACGAACATTCAAGCTTCCGGTGATATAGCTCAGTTGGTTAGAGCACAGCACTCATAATGCTGGGGTCGGTGGTTCAAGTCCACCTATCACCACCACGCAAACGCGGGCAGAAGAGAAGAGGGATTTGCGGCAATGCAAACCCTCTTTTTTGTCGGCGCGATACAATGCGTGCAACCACTTTCCAGCATTCGTTCGGCCCGACGTCGTCAAGCCGCCGGCGTATTCCGGAGTGACGTCCATGAGAAAAATTCAGTTCGCCTGCTTCGCCGCCATTCTTGTCCTGGCTGGTGCAACTCAGGCCCTTGCCGAACGCACTTTCCCGGAACAGGCGAAGCGTGGCGACCTGAAAGCTTACGAATACCCGTCGATGAAAATCGGAGACAATGTTTACAGGCTGTCACCGGGCAGCCGCATCTTCAACCAGCAGAATCTGATCATCATGCCGGCATCGCTGCAGGTACAGACAGCGCCGGTCATGTACATTCTCGACACGAGCGGCGACCTTTCCAGAATATGGTTGCTGACCGGCGAAGAAGCCGCAAGGCTCCCGTTGTCCAGATAATCGCGCTGCATGAAAAAGCTCTACATTCGCACCTACGGCTGCCAAATGAACGAGTACGACTCGGACAAGATGGCTGACGTGCTGAATGCGTCCGAAGCATTCGAAAAGACCGACGACCCAGCCGAGGCCGATGTCATCCTGTTCAATACCTGCTCGGTGCGCGAAAACGCACAGGAGCGCGTGTTTCACGCGCTTGGTCGCCTGCGTCCGTTGAAGCGGGCGCGGCCGGATCTCATCATCGGCGTCGGCGGCTGCGTAGCCAGCCAGGAGGGAGCGGTCATCGTCGACCGCGCACCTTACGTCGATGTGGTGTTCGGTCCGCAGACCCTGCACCGCTTGCCGCAGTTGATCGAAGCGCGGCGGCGCAGCGGCCGGTCGCAGGTCGATATCTCCTTTCCCGAAATCGAGAAGTTCGATGCCCTGCCTCCGGCGAAAGTCGAAGGCTGCACCGCCTTCGTCTCGATCATGGAAGGATGCAGCAAATATTGCAGTTTTTGCGTCGTGCCCTACACCAGGGGCGAGGAAGTCTCCCGGCCATTCGACGATGTGCTCACGGAAATCGCGGGCCTCGCGGACCAGGGCGTGAAGGAAATCACGCTGTTGGGTCAGAACGTGAACGCCTATCGTGGCACGATGAGCGACGGCGAGACCGCGGATTTCGCACTGCTGCTGGAGTATCTCGCGGAGATGCCCGGCATCGAGCGGCTGCGGTATACGACGTCGCACCCGCGGGAGTTCACCCAGCGCCTGATCGACTCGTACCGGCGCCTGCCGCAACTGGTCGATCATGTCCATCTTCCCGTGCAATCGGGGTCCGACCGGATACTGTCGGCGATGAAGCGCGGCTACACCTCGCTGGAATACAAGTCCATCATCCGGCGACTGCGCGCAGCACGGCCGGGCGTATCGATTGCAACGGATTTCATCGTCGGTTTCCCGGGAGAGACGGAACAGGACTTCGAGCAAACCATGAAACTGGTCGAAGATGTCGGCTTCGACGACAGCTATAGTTTCATGTACAGCCCGCGCCCTGGCACACCGGCGGCGGACTTCGCCGAGCAGGTGCCGCTGGTAACCAAGCAGGCGCGGCTGGCGCGGTTGCAGGCGGCGCTCGGCGCGAGCGCGAAGGCCATTAGCGAGCGCATGGTCGGCAGCGTCGAACGCATTCTGATCGAAGGGGCTTCGCGCAAGAATCCCCGGGAACTGGCCGGCCGCACCAGCAACAATCGTGTCGTGAACTTCTCCGGATCCAGCCGTCTGATCGGCAATCTGATCGACGTGCACATTACTGCCGCGTTGGCGCATACGTTGCGTGGCGAAGCGCGGCTGACAGAATCCGTTTGAATCCCCTGGAACTTTCTTTTACTCCGGTCGACAACCAGCGCCTCGCCAATTTGTGCGGCGCCTTGGACGAAAACCTCAAGCAGATAGAGAGCGCATTGGACGTATCGATTGCGCGACGGGGCGAACATTTCAGTATTTCCGGCGCGCCGGATCCGGCACAGCTGGCGGCTGAAGCATTGCAGCGCTTCTATCAACAAGCCGGCCGCAACGTGAGCCTGGAGGAAATCCAGCTCGGATTGATTGAAATCTCCGGCGCCGCCGCCCGGGCTTCTGGCAACGACGCACTGGTGCTGCAAACACGGCGTCGCGATCTGCATGGCCGCACACCGCGACAGGTGCAGTACATCCGGCAGATCCGGGAACACGACATTACCTTCGGCATCGGCCCGGCGGGCACCGGCAAGACTTACCTCGCCGTCGCCTGTGCCGTCGATGCTTTCGAACGCGACGCGGTGAAACGCATCGTGCTCGTGCGTCCGGCAGTCGAAGCCGGTGAGCGGCTCGGGTTTCTGCCGGGGGATCTGGCGCAGAAAGTCGACCCTTACCTGCGACCGCTCTACGACGCGCTCTACGACCTGATGGGCTTCGAGAAAGTCGGCAAACTGTTCGAGCGCGGCGCGATCGAAATTGCGCCTCTGGCGTTCATGCGCGGCCGCACGCTGAACCATTCCTTCGTCATTCTCGACGAGGCGCAGAACACCACGCCCGAACAGATGAAGATGTTTCTTACGCGCATAGGCTTCGGCAGCCGGGCAGTCGTGACCGGCGACGTGACCCAGATCGATCTGGCGAAAAGCCAGAAAAGCGGCCTGGTGGAAGCCGCCATGATCCTCGGAGAGGTACGCGGCATCGCCTTCACCCAGTTTCTTGCCGACGATGTAGTCCGTCACCCGCTGGTCCAGCGCATCGTCCAGGCCTATGAACAGCACCAAATCCGTCAGGCAGATTGATCCGATTGTCGCGCGCAGACCGCAAACTCGTGAGCAAGCCGCCGCCCGTACTCACCCTTTCGGTTCAGTATGGAATTGCGAACGACCGCCTGCCGTCGCGGCAGCGGTTAAGGTCCTGGGCGAAAGCGGCCTTGCTGACCGGCGCGGAAATCACGCTCAGGCTGGTCGGCGGCAGGGAAGGCCGGGCCCTTAATCGCGATTTTCGCGGCAAGGATTATGCAACCAACGTTTTGACGTTCGCCTACCCCGACATCGAGCCGCTGTCCGGCGACATCGTTCTGTGCGCACCGGTGATCGCGAAAGAGGCGCGCGCGCAGCACAAGCCGATCGAAGCCCACTACGCGCATCTGGTCGTGCACGGCATGCTGCATCTGCAGGGATACGACCACGAAAACAACGACGATGCCAGGGTGATGGAAACGCGGGAGGCAGAAATTGTCGCAAAGCTCGGGTATGCTGATCCCTACAAGACTTGAGTGAGCGGTGAATAGCGAACAGCGAACGGTGAAAACCTGGCGGCGTTGCGATTTCGCGGTTCACTGTTAACTGTTCATCGTTTACGCCCTTTTAATTCATGGAAGACGAACCGCATAAACCATCACTGCTCGAACGGCTGGGCGCGCTGCTGATGCGCGAGCCGGAAGATCGCGAGCAACTGATCGAGTTACTGCAGCGTTCCTACGAACGCAATCTGCTGGATGCCGACGCGCTGGCAATGATCGAAGGCGTCATGCAGGTTTCCGAGATGCAGGCGCGCGACATCATGATTCCGCGCGCGCAGATGGATGTGATCGACATCGGCAACACGCCGGAAAAATTCATTCCGTGGGTCATCGAAACCGGCCATTCGCGTTTCCCCGTCATCGGCGAAAACAAGGATGACGTCATCGGCATTCTGCTCGCCAAGGATTTGCTGAGCTATTACGCGGGCGAAGAATTCAATGTGCGGGACAGGCTGCGGCCGGCGGTGTTCATCCCCGAGTCGAAGCGTCTGAACGTCCTGCTCAAGGATTTCCGCAGCAACCACAACCACATTGCGATCGTGGTGGACGAATATGGCGGCGTCGCCGGCCTGGTCACGATCGAGGACGTGCTCGAGCAGATCGTCGGCGAAATCGAGGACGAATTCGACTTCGACGAGACCGAGGCGAATATCATCCTCGACCGCAACGGCCAGTTCCGCGTCAAGGCACAAACGGAGATCGACGACTTCAACAGGACCTTCGGCACCGATTTCAGCGACGAGGATTTCGATACCGTCGGCGGGCTGGTGCTTTCCCACCTCGGCAGGCTGCCCAAGCGCGGCGAACAGTTCCGCATCGGCGACCTGAACATCAAAGTCGTGCGCGCCGACAGCCGCAGGTTGCACGCGCTGCTGGTCGAGAAAGTCAGGACGGAGAGTGCGGCCTGAGTTTTTCGCAGCCATCCGTCCGGGCCGTCTGTTGACTTTCCTTCGCCTTTTCCTCGCGCCCTTCGCGCTCGGCGCGACGGCCGTACTCGGCTTCGCGCCCTTTCAGTTCTACTGCATCCCTCCCGTCACGCTGGCGGCGCTGCTGTTGATCTCGCTGCGATGCCATACGTTCAGAGCGGCTGCAGCGGTCGGCTTCGCTTTCGGCGCGGGACTGTTTCTCGCGGGCGTGAGCTGGGTTTACGTAAGCCTGCATGTTTACGGCGGCATGGCGATGCCCGTCGCGGCATTTTTCACCCTGCTGTTCTGTCTTATCCTGGCATGTTATCCGGCGCTGGTCTGCGCAATCCTGCTGCGCCCGCGCGCGAACACGCCGGTCAGGTTGATGCTGCTGTTTCCCGCGCTGTGGGCCGCTGCGGAATGGGTGCGCAGCTGGATGTTTTCCGGCTTTCCGTGGCTCGCCATCGGCTACTCGCAGGTTCCCTCGAGCCCGCTCGCGGGCTATGCGCCCTTGCTGGGCGTCTACGGCGTATCCCTGATCACCGCGGCGGTTGCCGGTGCCGCAGCCAGCGCCATCGATGGCTTCTTCCGTCGTCGCTCTGCGTCAGAACCGGGCAAGCAGTCTTCCGGTTTTATTGCGGGCATTTGCGTTGCCGGCATATTCGTAATCGCGGGCGGCGCTCTGAAGACCCATCAATGGACACAACCCGTGCCAGGCGAGCCGACCAGCGTGACTCTGCTGCAGGGAGATATTCCACAGGAATTGAAATGGCGGCCCGAGCGCGCACTGACCACGCTGGAAACCTATCTGGAACTTGCGCGCTCCGCACCCGGCAAACTGATCGTGTTGCCTGAAACCGCGCTGCCGATGCTCAATGTCGACATTCCGCCCGACTATTTGAAGGCGCTCGCCGACCGGGCCGTCCGGAACAGCGGAGACATGTTGTACGGCGTTCCGGAACTCGACCCGTCCGGAAACTATTACAACAGCGTCATGAGCATCGGGACAGGACCGGCGCAGACCTACCGCAAGCACCACCTGGTTCCGTTCGGCGACTATTTTCCGCTGCGGCCGGTCCTCGGCTGGATCATGAATCTGCTGCACATCCCGATGTCGGATTTTTCGCCCGGGGCGCAAGTGCAGAAACCGATGCAGGTGGCCGGGCAGAAAGTCGCGGTAAACATCTGCTACGAAGACGCGTTCGGTGAGGAAATCATCCGTCAGTTGCCGGAAGCCACGATGCTGGCGAACTTCACCAACGACGCCTGGTGGGGCGATACGATAGCGTCGCGGCAGCACCTGCAGATCGCGCAGATGCGGGCGCTGGAAACCGGCCGTCCGATGCTGCGCGCGACCAACACCGGCGTAACGGCGATCATCGATCCTCGTGGGCGGATTGTCGCCTCCGCTCCCGAATTCACCACGACGACGGTCAGTGGCGAAGTGCGTGGCTATCAGGGCAGCACGCCTTACATCGTATTCGGCAATGCCGGGTTCCTCTTGCTGGCGCTGGCAATGCTCCTGATCCCGCCGATCGCCGCCCGGGTTGTGCGCGCCCGCTGAGCGGGCGCCGTCCTCGTCCGGTCACTGCATGTAGGCGAAGCCCTGCTTCTGCAGGTCGATGATTTCCGCATCCGCCATCGGCACCATGGTGACGAAACCGTGAATGTCCGGCGGCTCGAAACCGCGGCGGCGCGCGGCCACCTTGCACATGCGGATGTCGATGATGCCGCCTACTGTAAGACTTTGCGCGCGCAGCATCAGATCCTTGTACTTCGCGTAATTCCGGGTCGCAAAAAAACCGATCTCGTCCCCGTGCAGCACGATGACGATCTTGCTGTCGAAGGGATCGGCATCGTTCAGCGCGGAAAGATAGCTGGCCCGATCCAGCACGTTTTCGAGTTGCGCGACGGTCTTGACCGACACGTCGTACACCACTTTCTGCTTGCTGTAGATTTTCTCCACGGTCTTCGCCTGTCCCCATGGCGCGGAGGAATCCCCGGACGCGGCGACAGCGGGTAACCACAGGGCGAACACCAGTGCGAGCAGTCGGAACATCATTGCTTCATCCTCGTTAAAGCAGGCGGTTTTGAGTACAATTCAGACTTTCCTTCGGGACGCTCAAGTCCTGAATTTTTTGCAGAATTCATTGATGTTGAACTTCCAGGAAGTGATTCTAACGCTGCAGCGCTATTGGGGTGATCGCGGCTGCGCGATTCTGCAACCCTACGACATGGAAGTCGGCGCGGGGACCTCGCACACCGCGACGTTTCTGCGGGCCATCGGACCGGAACCGTGGCGCGCCGCCTACGTGCAACCGTCACGCCGTCCGAAGGACGGACGCTACGGCGAAAATCCGAACCGCATGCAGCACTACTATCAGTTCCAGGTCGTGCTGAAACCCTCGCCGCCCGACATCATCGACCTTTATCTGGATTCGCTGCGCGCACTCGGTATCGACCCCCAAGTGCACGATATCCGCTTCGTCGAGGACGACTGGGAGAATCCGACGCTGGGTGCGTGGGGCCTCGGCTGGGAAGTCTGGCTCGATGGCATGGAAGTCACGCAGTTCACCTACTTCCAGCAAGTCGGCGGGCTCGACTGCAAGCCGATCACCGGCGAGATCACCTATGGCATCGAGCGCCTGGCTATGTATCTGCAAGGCGTGGAAAACGTGTTCGACCTGGTCTGGACACCGGGACTGACCTACCGCGACGTCTATCACCAGAACGAAGTCGAGCAGTCGACTTACAACTTCGAGCAGTCGAATACGGTCGTACTGTTCCAGCATTTCAACGACTACGAGGCGGAAGCCAAACGGCTGATGGCGGCGCAGCTCGCGCTGCCCGCTTACGAAATGGTGTTGAAGGCCGCCCACACGTTCAATTTGCTGGATGCTCGCGGCGCAATTTCGGTCACCGAGCGTGCGGCATACATCGGCCGCATCCGCAATCTTGCGCGCAGCGTCTCCCAGGCCTATTTCGATTCGCGGCTGCGCAACGGCTTCCCGATGAGCAAGTCCGAGCAACTGCAGAAGCTCGGCGTCGACGTCACGGCGATGAAGGCGGCTCTGGCTGAGAAAGAAAAAGCGGCGGCCGCATGAGCGCCAACCTTCTGGTCGAATTGTTCACCGAAGAACTGCCGCCGAAAGCGCTGAAGCGCCTGGGCGACGCTTTTGCAGGAGGCATAGTCGAGGGTCTGAAGAGCAGCGGACTCTTGGACGCCACTTCCAAGTCGAAAGCTTTCGCCACGCCGCGCCGCCTGGCGGTTTACATCTCATCCGTCCTGCCCAAGGGATACGACTGCCCTGTCGAACAAAAACTCATGCCGGTCGCCATTTCGCGCAAGGAGGACGGAAGCTGGAGCGATGCGTTGCGCAAGAAGCTGGCGGGCATGGGCCGTGAAAAACTCGCCGATGTGCCACTCAATTCCAAAGTCGGCACGGATTCGCTGGCGATCAAGCCGGACGGCAAGGCCTACAGCGTCTATCTGCGCACCGTGGCTGTGGGGCAATCGCTCGAGCAGGCATTGTCCAAATCGATCGAGGACACGATCGCGAAGCTGCCGATCCTCAAAGTGATGAGCTATCAGCTTGCCGACGGCGCAACGACGGTGAAGTTCGTCCGTCCGGCCCACGGACTGGTCGCAATGCATGGCGACAAGGTGCTCGCCGTAGCGACGCTCGGCCTCGAAGCCGGATGTGTTACACATGGCCATCGCTTCCAGGGCATGAAGGATATTTCGCTCGTCCGCGCGGATGAATACGAAGCCAGGCTCGAGAACGAAGGTCGGGTCATTGCCGATTTCGACAAACGCAGGACCGAAGTTGCCAGGCAACTCTTCGAAAAAGCCGAAGCGCTCAAGTCTTCCCTCGGCCCCGATGCCGATTACAAGCCGCTGCTCGACGAGGTCACCGCCCTGGTCGAATACCCCTCGGTATATATCGGCGAGTTCGAAGAAGAATTTCTCGGCGTTCCGCAGGAATGCCTGATCCTCACGATGCGCCAGAACCAGAAGTATTTCCCTCTGTTCGATGCGAACGGCAAGCTGACCAACAACTTCCTCATCGTCTCCAACATGCGGCTCGCCAACTCGAAGAACATTGTCGAGGGCAATCAGCGTGTGGTCAGGCCGCGGCTCGCGGACGCGCGTTTTTTCTTCGAGACTGACAAGAAAACGAAGCTGGTAGATCGGGTGGCGGGACTCGCTTCTGTCGTGTACCACAGGGAAATTGGAAGTCAGCTTAATCGTGTTAACAGTTTGCGCATGATAGCCAGGGCCATTGCGCAAGATATCGGATCAGACCCAGAACTCGCCGACCGCGCCGCACATCTTGCGAAAGCAGATCTTCTTACGAATATGGTCGGCGAATTTCCGGAACTCCAAGGCATCATGGGTCGTTACTATGCGCTCGCGGACGGCGAGGACGCGCGCGTCGCCACTGCAATAGAAGATCACTACAAACCGCGCTTCGCTGGAGATGAACTGCCGCGCAATGATGTCGGGTTGGTGATCGCATTGGCGGACAAATTAGACACTCTGATCGGGCTGTTCGGAATCGGTCAGTTGCCAACCGGAGATAAGGATCCGTTCGCACTGCGCCGACATGCGCTTGGCGTGATTCGCATTGTCATCGAGAAGGATCTTCGTGTTGGACTGAATGGGTTGATCGAGCATGCCGTGACTGCGTACAGCGCGAGTCAGTTGGCAAAGTTCCGTGATGCTGAACGCGAACAGAGAATATCCAGGGTAGAGGTTACGCAGGCATTCCCACTGCGCTTCATTGCCCCGGAGACCTTTCGGCCATCTGAAGACGCAATTTCGAAACTGGCGGACTTTGTTTACGAGCGACTCAAGAGCCTGCTTCGTGACCAAGGCTTTACCCCTCAAGAGATTGACGCGGTCGTATCGCTTCGCCCTGACTTACTTGCGGACGTACCCAAACACCTGGCGGCTGTCCGCGCTTTCGCCGGCCTGCCGGAAGCAGAGAGCCTTGCCGCAGCAAACAAGCGCGTGGCCAATATCCTCAAGCAAGCCGAGGCCAAAGGGGAGACGTTCCGTCAATCTCCGGTCGCCGGGAAGGAAAAGGCCGAGCACGACCTCTTCGACGCGCTAAAGCACGCTTCCGGTCAGGCAATGCCGCTGCTGCAGAAAGGTGACTACACCGGATACCTGAAAACATTTGCAGTTCTGAAAGCTCCGGTAGATGCTTTCTTCGATTCCGTGATGGTCATGGTGGACGACAGCGCCGTGCGCCAGAATCGCCTCGCGCTGCTAGCCGATCTGCGCCGGGAAATGAATCGCATCGCGGACATCTCCAAGCTCGCCGCATGATAAGGCGTGAACAGTGATCAGTGAATGGGGAACGGTACAATCATGACAAAGACTGTATCGGTTTTTCCGTTCTCTGTTCACCGTTTACCGTTCACTTGTCCATGAAACTCGTCATCCTCGATCGCGACGGCGTCATCAACCAGGACAGCGATCAGTTCATCAAGAACACCACCGAGTGGAAGCCGATCCCGGGAAGCCTGGAGGCGATTGCGAAGCTCAACCATGCCGGCTACCGTGTCGTTGTCGCGTCCAACCAGTCCGGCATCGGGCGCGGGCTGCTCGACATGGGCGCGCTGAACGCGATCAACGACAAGATGTACCGCGTCCTCGCTCAAGTGGGCGGACGCATCGATGCCTTGTTTTACTGTCCGCACGCGGCGGATGCGAATTGCGATTGCCGCAAACCGAAGCCGGGCATGTTCATCGACATCGCCCAGCGATTCCACGTCGATCTCGCGGGCGTGCCCAGCGTCGGCGATTCGCTGCGCGATCTGCAGGCCGCCGCCACGGCTGGAGCCCAACCGATGCTGGTGCTGACCGGCAAGGGCGCCAAGACCAAGGCCGCCGGCGGGCTGCCTGAAGGCACGCCGGTTTTCGCCGATCTTGCCGAGGCGGTACGCCACGTCGTTGCATGAACGTGGTTGCGGCATTCCTGCGCTCGGTCGTTTACGAAATCCTCCGCTTCGTGATCACGGTGATCTTCGCCGTCATCTCGCTGCTCACTTTCCCCTTCAGGCCGATCACGCGCTATCGCATCATCACGGCGTGGTCGCACCTCGTCATCGGCCTGGCACGGGTAATTTGCGGCGTGCGCTATTGCGTGATCGGGCGCGATAACCTGCCTCAGGGCCCATGCATCGTCCTGTCCAAGCATCAGTCGGCCTGGGAAACGCTGGCGTATCAAATAATACTGGCGCCGCAGGTCTGGGTTCTCAAGCGCGAGTTGTTGCGCGTGCCCTTCTTCGGCTGGGGACTGGCGATGATGAGCCCGATCGCGATCGACCGCGGTTCCGCCTCCCGCGCACTCAAGCAAACGCTGGAGCAGGGCAAGAGCCGGTTGTCCGACGGATGGTGGATCGTCATATTTCCGGAAGGCACGCGCATCGCCTCCGGAAAGCGCGGCCGCTACCATCTTGGCGGCGCGTGGCTGGCCTGCAAGACCGACACGCCGGTCTTGCCGATCGCGCATAATGCGGGAACCGTCTGGGGCAGAAATGCCTTCATAAAATATCCCGGGACCATCACCGTGAGCATCGGCCCGGTGATTCATCCGGCGGGAATGACCCCGGACGCTCTCAACCGGAAAGCTGAAGACTGGATAGAAAACGAAGTCGCCCGCCTCGGGAACGCTCGCTCATAAGCGACCTGTTTCCGGTCACCGCGGTCTCCGAGCCGAAAAGCATCCGGCTGCGCGACCGCGACGTCGCCTACCGCCTGAAGCGCAGCCAACAGCGTCGGACCATCGTACTCACCGTGGACGAATATGGACTCACGGTCAGCGCACCCTGGCGAAGTTCCGAACGACGCATCGTCGGTGTCATCCGCGACGCCGAGGAATGGGTGCTGAAGAAGCTGGATGTCTGGAGTGCATTGCCGGCTCGCTTCCAGTCCTGGATACAAGGCGACAAGGTCAGGTATCTTGGCCGCGACCTGAGTCTGCATCTGACGGCAGATAGAATCGCAACGCTGGCGACTTTGGGGGATGGAGATCGCCTGCATATCGCGCTGGCCGATCCGGCCCACAAGGATTCGGTCAAGGACGCCGTGGTCAAGTGGTACCGCCACCATGCGCAATCGAATTTCTCCGGCCGTATCGGCGAATTTTCACCCAAGCTCGACGTGCCCGCACCCCGCCTCTTCCTTTCCAGTGCCCGGACCCGCTGGGGCAGCTGCAACGCAAAGCGCGAAGTCCGGCTGAACTGGCGGCTGATCCAGGCTGCGCAGTCGACGATCGACTATGTCGTCGTGCACGAGCTGGCCCATCTGATCGAGATGAATCACTCGCGGCGATTCTGGAAACTGGTCGCGTCGGTGTGTCCGCACTATCGCGAGGCCTGCGCCGAACTCAACCGCATGGGTCTTTACTACATGGATATCTGAGCGGCCTGCCGCGTAGTCAACGCGACGGACCCCTATGCTAGACTCAGGTCTCTGCCGGAACACCCCATGCGCCGTCTCTGTATTCTGATCGCCCTCGCCTTCCTCGTATCCGCTTGCGGCCAGAAAGGCCTGCTCTACCTGCCCAAAGACGACGACAAGCCGAAGAAGCACGAACCGAGAAAAACCGAAGAAGGGACCATCGAGAAGTGAGCGTCTTTTCCCTCCGCAACGGCGAGCTCTTCGTCGAAAGCGTCGCGCTGTCGCGGATCGGCGCTCAATTCGGCACGCCTTGCTTTGTCTATTCACGCGCGGCGCTTGAGCAGGCTTTCCGCCGTTATGACCAGGCTTTCGGAACACGTCCGCATC
Source organism: Betaproteobacteria bacterium (assembly GCA_016194905.1). Classification (NCBI taxonomy): domain Bacteria; kingdom Pseudomonadati; phylum Pseudomonadota; class Betaproteobacteria; species Betaproteobacteria bacterium. Next base: position 421,769 of record JACQAP010000019.1, on the reverse strand, counting down.
TGATCTGCTATGCGATGAAAGCCAATTCGAATCTCGCCATCCTGGATCTGTTCGCGCGATTGGGCAGCGGTTTCGACATCGTGTCGGGCGGCGAACTGGCGCGGGTGATCGCAGCCGGCGGCGATCCGGCGAAGACCGTCTTCTCCGGCGTGGGCAAGACCCGCGACGACATGCGCCAGGCGCTCGCCGCAGGGGTCATGTGCTTCAACGTCGAATCGGAAAGCGAATTGGAGAGGTTGAACGAGGTTGCGGGGGAGATGAACAAGAGGGCGCCGGTGAGCATCCGCGTCAACCCGGATGTCGACGCCAAAACGCATCCCTATATCTCGACGGGGCTGAAGGAGAACAAATTCGGTGTCGCCTTCGGCGAGGCGCTGCGAATCTATCGCAAGGCCCATGCGCTGGGTAGTTTGAAAGTCGTTGGCATCGACTGCCACATCGGATCGCAACTGACCGAACTGGCGCCTTTCATCGATGCCTTCATGAAGGTGCTGGAACTGGTGGATACGCTGGCGGCCGAGGGCATCGAGTTGAAACACTTGGATCTCGGCGGCGGCCTGGGCATTCGCTACCGCGACGAGATACCTCCGCCGCCCGATTCGTACGTAAAGGCGCTGCTCGATTGCGTCGGCGAACGCCGGCAGGAAATCCTGCTCGAACCCGGCCGCTCGCTGGTCGGCAATGCCGGCTTGCTGCTCACGCGCGTCGAATATCTCAAGCACGGCGATGTACGCAACTTTGCCGTGGTCGATGCCGCAATGAACGACTTGATTCGCCCGGCGCTGTACGACGCCTACCACGAAGTTCGCCAGGTCGTGCCGTCGACCGCCGGCTCCAGACGCTACGAGATTGTCGGGCCGGTATGCGAAACCGGGGATTTCCTGGCGCGCGACCGCGAACTCGCGGTACGTGAAGGCGATCTGCTCGCAGTCATGTCGGCGGGCGCCTACGCGATGAGCATGAGTTCCAACTACAACAGCCGTCCGCGAGCCGCCGAGGTCATGGTGGATGGCGGCAATGTGCATCTGATCCGTGAACGCGAGCATATCGAGCAATTGTTCGCCGGAGAACACCCGCTGTCCTGAGCGTTATGCGAAATACGACTGCCGGTCATCCATTCCGGCTGCCGGATCGTTTAACTACTTGACGTTGGCGGGCGTGATGCTCCGCACCTGGCAATAGTTGCCGGAACTATCGGGCGAGCGCGGCCTCTATCTTTTGCCGCCTCCATAACTTTTTAGACGCTGCGGTTACGGATGTTAAACTTCATGCAGCCGCCTGTTTGCGGCCAGGAATAACATGATCGTTTTCGATCTCGCGTGCGACAACAACCATCCGTTCGAAGGGTGGTTCGGTACGGCGGACGACTTCGCCCTGCAGGCGAAAGCCGGCGATATCGCATGCCCGGTCTGCGGCTCAGTGGAAGTCACGCGCCAACTGTCGGCACCCCATGTCAATACGCGTTCCGGCAGCAAGCCGGCCGACGAATCGCAAATGGTATCCGTTGCGAACGCTGCCCAGGAACTCAGGAAAAAATTCATCGAACATGTGCTGAGCAACACCGAGGATGTCGGCCACCGCTTCCCCGAGGAAGCGCGCAAAATTTTCTACAAGGAAACGCCGGAGCGGGCGATTCGCGGCACGGCCTCCAGTCAGGAAGTCGGCGAACTGAAGGAAGAAGGCATCGACGTAATGGCCATCCCCGGCACGCCGGCTTTACCGGAAAAGCTTCACTGAATCCTTGAGTCACCGGCGGGCGTGATATAACGCGCCATGCCCGCCCGCGTCCTGCCTTTCCTCGTTCTCGGCTTCGGGGTCGTCGTCGTCTCGTTCGCCGCTATCCTGATTCGTTTCGCCCACGCAGAGGGCGCCCCCTCTCTTGCCATTGCCGCGGTTCGATTGACGGTTGCCGCACTTGTACTGGCGCCATTCGCGTGGTTGCGCGCCGGCGGGGAAATGCGTCGGTTACGCCGGCGTGAACTGGGCCTGTGCATGCTTTCCGGCGCCCTGCTGGCCGTGCACTTCTGGACGTGGATCACCTCCCTCGAACACACTTCGGTCGCCAGCAGCACAGCGCTGGTTACGACCAATCCGCTGTGGGTCGCGCTGGCATCGGCGATCCTTTTGCGCGAACGCCCGGGCGGCGCGGCGGTAGCAGGCATCCTGCTCACGCTTGCCGGAAGTGTGCTTGTCTTTGCCGCTGACGCCAGCTGCGCCCCAAGCCTCGACTCGGAGCCGATGCTCGGCAATGTCCTGGCACTCGCAGGCGCGATGTCGGCATCCGGCTATCTGCTGGTGGGACGGGCCTTGCGTGCTCGTGTATCGCTGACTGCGTATATCTGGCTCGCATACTCGACCGCCGCGTTACTGCTGCTGGCCGCAGCAATGGCGACCGGCGTATCGCTCATGTCCCTGCCCGCGGCGGCATGGGTATTCATGGTTGCGCTTGCGCTCGGCCCCCAATTGATCGGACACACCACCTTCAACTGGGCATTGCGACGGCTCACTGCAACTTTTGTCGCGATTGCGATACTAGGTGAACCAGTCGGCGCTGCGATCCTCGCGTGGCTCTTCTTCGACGAAGGGTTCACCCCGCTCCAGTTGATCGGTTTCGTGCTGTTGCTAGCTGGCATCTTCGTGGCTGCCCGTGATGAGAAATCCCGTGAGGCCCAGAACTGAAAGCTTCGCCGCAGGAATTAAATTCTCACCACGACAGCTTCAGCTCCAAGTGTTCCCTTGAGTGTTTTACCTTAAGACACGAAGGAAGGCGAAATAGAAAATCGAGATGCCAGAGTAAATTTACGCAGTCGAAAGTGCGGTTGTCAGGTTTCGACTGGAAAGGCAGTGTCCGAAAGGCAGATTCCGACCCTCATGCGACGTTCGCACGTTTCCATAGCAGACGCTCACAACCACAAAACCGGACGTTCTATCTCGTGCCGCACGCAAGCTCTCAACGAAGTGATCCCGAACGCCGGAATCGATAAAACCTAATGCAAAATACAGCCTCTGTTCGTGGCACTGCCACCTCGGCAGCGAAGTTTATCGAGCCGCATCAGGCCACGGCTTGGGGCACGTGTGCACTGAAGAAGTCCATGAACGCTCGAACCGAAGGCAGCAGGCCCCGGCGGGACGGCAGCAACATGCTCACCGTCGCAATGCCAGCATGCCATTCAGGCAAAACGCGAATAAGCACGCCGCTTTGGACTTCCTTGCGCGCGACATATCCAGGTAGCGCCACGATGCCTTGTCCCTGACAGGCAGCGACTTTGAGCGTGACCATGTCGTCGCTCAGTAGCCGCGGGGAGTAAGTCACGCTAGTCGTTCGATGCGGCTGCTTCTCGCTGGCAAGCGTCCAGACGTGTGATTCCTCACTATGTCGTACGCCGATTCCCTCGTGTTGAGACAGCTGCTCGGGCGTGGTGGGGGTACCTTTGCGTGCCAGGTAGCTGGGAGATGCGAAGAGGCGCCAGGGGATATCGACGAGATGGCGCTGAATCAAGGTGGAAGCGGGCAGCGGAGTCGAATGCGCCCGTAGGCACACATCAAACCCCTCCTGCACGGGATCGACGAATCGATTGGTCGCATGCTGAACAATGCGAACCTGGGGATGAAGCGTCATGAACTGCACGATCACATCGGCAAGGGCCAGTTGCGCCAGTGCGACCGGACAACTGAAGCGGATAGTCCCGCTTGGCTCGGCGGTACGCCGCCGGACAACGTCCTGCGCCGTCTCCGCCTCGATCAGCGTAGCAACCGCATGCCTGTAGAACTCCGCACCGATGTCGGTCACGGCAAAGCTGCGCGTTGTGCGCTGAATCAGGCGCGCCCCTAAGGCAGCCTCGAGGGCGAAGATATGGCGACTGACGCTTGATTTCGGTAAGTCGAGAGCACGTGCGGCAGCGCTGATGCCCTTCTTCTCTACCGCTTGGACGAAATAGTAGAGATCGTCCAAATCCAGCAGCCGCTTCTTTCGGGGGGCCGGCATCGTTCCGCCTTTTGGGACAATCAGTTCCATTTTGCCTAATTGTGCGGGCAATGTCCCAAGAATAACCTACTCCCACGGTCCTCCACATGAACCAGATCTTTAGTCACACGCGCCAGGGAGAGAGAGCGATGAATCGCCGTGAATTTCTCAATCAATCCAGTATGGCCATCGCCCTTGCGACCTTTGCCACGACTACTGTCGGGGCGGCTGCGGCGAGCCCCGAATCTATCCAATCGAAAGGAGCCCCGGACATGAGCCAACCAACCCCACGCCGCCCCGAGCGGCTGACACGTGACAATGCTGTACTACTCTTGGTCGATCACCAGATCGGCTTGTATACCGGCGTGCGCGACATCGACACCCTAAGCCTCAAACACAACATCGTCGGCCTGACCCGATCGATGCTCGCGCTCAAGGTGCCGGTGATCGTTACCACTACGACCGAGAAAATGTGGGGACCGCTCATCCCCGAGCTCACAGAAGCATTGCGAGGTATCAAGCCTATCGAGCGCACTACAGTCAACGCCTGGGATGACAAGCGCGTGGTCGATGCGGTTAAGGCGACGGGCCGCAAGAAACTGGTGGTGACCGGTATCTCCACAGACGTTTGTCTCGCCTTTCCGGCGATGGCGGCATTGGCCGACGGCTTCGAGAGCTATGCCGTGATCGACGCCTCGGGGGGCTTCACGCGCACACAGGTAGACATGGGAGTCCTGCGCATGCAGCAAGCGGGCGTCGTTCCAGTCGGTTACTCCAATGTTGCCGTTGAAATATTGGCTGACAACGCGGCACCCGAGGCCGAGGCAGTCTATACCGCGCTCGACATCCCATTCGGCAGCTTGGTATTCGGTCTGAGGCAATATTACTCACGTACCTGAGTCATGGCTGGAGGGCCGCTATGCAGCCGCCCCCGCGCCTGCGTCCGCTTCGGAGCGATCTAGGGATCGGCGCTCTGCGCCCGCAGTTGGCCGGATTCAGCCGCTGATATTTGCCTGGCTTTTCTTCGCGTCTTCGCGCCTTAAGGTAAAACACTCAAGGGAACACTTGGAGCTGAAGCTATCGTAGTGATGACTCCGGTTTGGCCATTCGCTTCAGCCCCGGCGCATGCCGGCTGCGATCTGCACAGGCGCGGTACCGCCGCTTCACATCTTCAGCCAGGCCGCGATGGGTAACCTGCCCGGCGTGCACCTGCAAGCCGTTCGCCAGCCCCGCGTTTTCAGACAGCGCTTCGAGTCAGTGATCGGCAACTGTAGCGGCCGGGAGGTGCGCCTGCAATCACGCCGCTTGGGAGCGTGCCGCGGTAGAAGGAGGGGACGCCGAACGCTGCTGCTTCAGCAGGTACAGCAACCGGATGATGAACAGCGCGGCGAGCAGCACCGCGAAGGTGAACGGCTCGGTGATATCTTTTTTTACCAGCCACCAGAAATGCGCCACGCCCAGTGCCGACAGGACGTAGGCCAATCGATGCAACCATTGCCAGCGCTTCGCGCCGAGGCGTTTCACCATTGCGTTGGTCGACGTAATCGCCAACGGTATGAGCAGCACGAACGCGGAAAATCCCAGCATGATGAACGGCCGCTTGCCGATGTCCTTGACGATATCCTTCCAGACGAAGAACTGGTCCAGCCAGATGTAGGTGGTGAAGTGCAGGCTGGCGTAGAAGAATGCGAACAACCCGAGCATGCGCCGCAGGCGCAGAAGCCACGGCAGCCCGGAGAGTCTTCTTAGCGGCGTCACGCACAGGGTGATCAGGATAAAGGCCAGGGTCCACCAACCGGTGGAGTGGGTGATGAATTCGACCGGATTGACGCCCAGCCGATTGCGAAATCCCTGCCAGACCAGATGCGCAAGCGGAATCAGGCAGGCCAGGAACACTGCCGCCTTGATCCACTTGATTTGTTCCGGTTTAGGTTGCATTGATTACTGAAAATCTTTCACCGCGGAGGACGCAGAGGACGCGGAGGAATGGCAAGAGCAAAAAGCATTCGAATGTTAAAACCTAGTATCGGTGGTAATTTCGGCACCGGGCCCGCTCTTAACTCCCCTGTTTCCTCGTTTTTGTTTTCCTCCGCGTCCTCTGCGTTCTCTGCGGTGAATGCTTGAGTTCTAGAAATTCTTCTTCAGGTCCATGCCGGCGTAAAGTTGCGCGACCTGGTCACCGTAACCGTTGAACATCAGCGTCTCGCGTTTCTTGTCGAACAGCGAATCGACCACGGAAAGTTTTTCTATCCTGCGCTCCTTCGCCTGACTCCAGCGCGGATGGTCGACATTCGGGTTGACGTTGGAATAGAAGCCGTACTCGTTCGGCCCGGCCAATTCCCAGGAAGTCTTGGGCTGCTGCTCGGTGAAACGGATCTGCACGATCGACTTTGCACTCTTGAATCCGTATTTCCAAGGCACCACCACACGCACCGGCGCACCGTTCTGATTCGGCAACGCTTCGCCGTAAAGACCCAGCGTCAGCAACGTCAACGGGTGCGTGGCTTCGTCCATGCGCAAGCCCTCCACGTAAGGCCACTTGAGCACGCGCACGTTCTGTCCCGGCATTTGCGCGGGGTCGAGCAGCGTGACGAATTCGACGAACTTCGCATTGCCGGTCGGCTCGACGCGCTTGATCAGTTCCGAAAGCGGAAAACCGACCCAGGGAATCACCATCGACCAGCCTTCCACGCAACGCATGCGATAAACGCGTTCTTCCAGGGGCGCGAGCTTGAGCAATTCATCGATGTCGTAGGTCTTCGGCTTCCTGATCTCGCCCTCAACCTTGACCTGCCAGGGCCGGGTCTTGAGTTTGCCGGCGTGTGCGGCAGGATCGTCCTTGTCGGTGCCGAACTCGTAGAAATTGTTGTAATTGGTGATGGCCTCGAGCGGCGTCACCGTTTCGTTCACGCTGTAGGCACTCTTCTTCACGCCCGGAAGTTTGGTCCCCGCGTGCGCTTTGCCGGGCATGAACATGCCGGCGCCGTAGAGGCCGCCGGCCATGCCCAGTCCGGCGGCTGCCCGCATGAATTCGCGCCGGTTGAGAAACAGGTCGCGGTCGGTTATTTCGGAAGACTTGATGCCGGATGAACGTCGAATCAGCATGATCGAACTCCTCGGTAACGGTGCTTGAGTCGTACTCGCCCTCTAAGCCTTACATCAACTATGGACCTTACATTAAGACTGCGGCGTTCCTGAACTGTTTTGAGGCTGCGTGCGTACATACGAGCGCCCGCCGTAAATGGATGTGTCAGATGAGGAAAACGGTGGCGAGGCCGAGAAAGATGAAGAACCCCATGCTGTCCGTGGTGAAGGTCAGCAATACGCTGGAACCGATCGCCGGATCCCGGCCCATTTTCTGCATGACCAGGGGAACGATCATGCCCACCAGCGCGCCGACCAGTAGATTGAGCAGCATCGCGCTCGTCATCACCAGGCCGAGCGGCACGCTGCGATAAAGCAAGTAGGCGAATATTCCCGCCACGCCGCCCCACACCACGCCATTGAGCAGGCTGATTGCCAACTCCTTGCCAATCAATCGACGCGCGTTCTCCGGTGTCACTTGCCCCAGCGCGAGCGAGCGGATGATCAGCGTCGTGGTCTGGTTACCCGAGTTTCCCGCGATACCGGCGACGATGGGCATCAAGGTGGCGAGCGCCACCAGCCTCTCGATCGTTCCTTCGAACGCCCCGATGACCCTCGAGGCGAAGAACGCGGTGCCGAGATTGACCGCGAGCCACAACCAGCGGTTCTTCGCGCTCTTCCACACCGAAGCGAAGATGTCTTCTTCCTCGAGCAGGCCGGCGTGGCTGAGTTGCTCCGCTTCGTTGCGCTGGCGAATGAAGTCGACGACCACGTCCACCGTGACGCGTCCGACGAGCCGGTTGCCCTGGTCGACCACCGGAGCGGATACCAGATCGTAACGCTCGAACGATTGCGCCGCCTGCTGCGCCTTGTCGTCCGGCGACAGGGTGATGAACTCGGTATTCATCACGGCGCCGACCAGCACTTCCGGATCCGTCACGATCAACGTGTTGACCGGCAGGACACCCTTGATGAGGTCGTCGCGATCCACCACAAACACCTGGTCGGTGTGATCGGGCAGTTCATCCATGCGCCGCAAATAGCGCAAGACGACCTCCATGGTGACGTCGTCGCGCACCGAAACCATGTCGAAGTCCATCAACGCGCCGACTGCATCCTCCGGGTAGGACATGGCGGCGCGCAACTGCTCGCGCTCCTCGACGGACAGCGAATGCAGCACGTCGTCGACCACGTCTTGCGGCAGGTCGGGAACCAGGTCGGCGATTTCATCGGTGTCGAGCTGTTCCGCGGCCGCGACCAGCTCATGCGCATCCATGTTCTCGATGAGCGTCTCGCGTACTGAATCCGAGACTTCGAGCAGGATTTCTCCGTCGCGCTCGGCCTTGACCAGATCCCAGACGACCAGGCGCTCTTCGAGCGGCAGTGCTTCAAGAATGTAGGCGACGTCGGCCGGGTGGAGCTTGTCGAGTCTCTTCTGCAGCTCGGCAAGGTTCTGTTTGTGGACAAGCGATTCCACCAGTTCGTGGCGCGGCATGTCCTGCTTGTGAACCATGCCTTCCACGATCCGGTGCTTTTGCAGCAAGGTCCTCACCTGCTCGAGGGCCTCCTGCACGCTTTGCGTTCGCTTCTTTTTCGTCGCGGCCTTGGCCATTGCTCCGTACCGATCAAAGACCGCCAAAGGATACTGCATCTTTGCAACCGCGCGATGAGGCGACGGCAGAAATCAAAGCGGGGCTTGGATGCCAAGCCCCGCTTCAAGCGCGCTACCCGCCGCGCGCTGTTTGATACTGCATCTTACGGCTTGGTCTGCGTGCGGGTCGCCTCCCAGGAAATGAACTGCAGGCCCTTGTCGCGCTTGGCCCAGATGCTGTGGAAACGGATTTCAACCGCCACATCCTGGCCTTTGACGGTCACATCGAAATTACCCAGCCCGGAGATGATCGCCACGCAGCCATAAGTGCGCACGGTGACGTCGCTGCGCTGCATGTTGCGGTATTTGACCGTGCCGGATTTCATGGAGTCGATGTACGTGGCCTTGTTGTCCACGATCGCCGACGAATGAATGTATACCAGATCGTCGCCGTAGAGCTTTTGCATCGCGCCGAAGTCATCGCCCATCTGCGCCGCATAACGCGCGTCTTCCGACGCCAGCGCCTCTTCGGCCGTGACCGGACCGCCGCAGTCCCCCGCCCTTGCCGGACTTGCGGCAGCCAACCCCAGAATTGCCAAACCAAGAAGCAGACCAGACAGCTGTTTCATGATTCCTCCCTTTTATTTATGATTTCGTTCTTCGAAAATACCGGCACCCGGGCGCCGATCCGCACTTAAACGCCAATCCCTGGCGACGGTGCACACCGGAATTCGGCATCCGGACAAAACCCGGGGTTCGTGCTACTGCGGCGTGAGCACGGCAAGCGGCTTGGCGCCGCAAACCACTTTTTTGCCCGCCAGACGTGCCGGATAGACCGATAGTTTGCCGGCCTTCCAGCCGTAGCCGTAGCGCTTTTTGTCGTCAACGCTCTTGTTGTCATTAGCACCCTTGGCCGCGCCTTCGCTCTGCAGATAATCGCAATGGGCACCCGGGTCGTTCAGCGACAACTCGTAATTGAACTTCTGCTCCGGCCAGGTCGCCTCGCCGGATTCGTTGAAGATCCAGGTCCTGCCTTTCTCGTCGCGATAATTTCCGGCAATCACGAGGCGGTTGAGCTGAGGACTCAGTTCGCCGGCGACCGGGACATAGTCCGCCCATTTGCCCTTCATGAAGTCCGGCTCCGCCACGCGCAGTCGTTCTATTTTTCCCTGCGCGTTTTTGGCGGCCTCGAATCGAATGTATTTCACCTCGTTGCTCGACATCGGCTTGTCGTCGGCGCCGACCACCAGACGATAGGCGCCGGGTTTGCCGTCTGGCTCGACATCGAGCACCGCTTGCAGAGAAGCCTTGTTGAAATCGGTCACCACGATCGGGTAGGCGCGGCCTTCACGCCGGATTGCGATGAGCACCGGCGGCGCCTTCTTTGCTGCCGCATGCGGGCTTTTCAGTGCCGCGAGTACGCTCATGTAGGCTTCATTGATCCAGATGCCTTCGACATCCTTCAGAAACACCCGATCCTTGCGCACGGGAGGCGTCTGCCCGGGCGGTGTCTGTGCAACTGAGGAAATGGCCAGGGCTGTGAGAAGGATTATGGCAACGAAGCGTAACGGCAAAGTGGATCTGGAGCGCATGGTTGGTTTCCCGAAAATCATGACTTGTTCTGTGCGACGGCCGGCCGCCGTTTCCAGAAGCCGGTGGCCTGCTCGAAAGCATGGGCGATCTGAAGCACGCCGAAATCATCCCGATGGCGCCCGACGATCTGCAAGCCGACCGGAAGTCCGGCGCGGCTGAATCCGCAGGGTACGGAAAGCGCTGGCGCGCCGGTAACGGTGATGTAGTAGCAGGAGCGCATCCAGTCGATATAAGTGTCGAGCTCGACGTCGTTGATCCTGGTCACGTAGGGCACGTCGACATCGAACGGCAGCACCTGCACCACCGGCGCAACCAAAAAATCGTATTTTTCCATGAACCCGCGCATACGGTGGAACAATTGCGTGCGCTTGACTTCCGCCGCTCCGACTTGCGGACCGGTCAGGCGTGCGCCTTCCTCGATGTTCCAGATCACCGTGTCCTTCATCAACTGGCGTTTGGTTTTCAGAAGATGGCCGAAAGACAGTTCGAAATTCCAGGTGCGCATGACGCTGAAGATTTCATCTGCGTCGCGCAGATCCGGCGTCGCGTCCTCGACGATGCAACCGAGGCTGGTGAAGATCTCGCGCTGGGATCCCATGACCGCCGTCACTTCCGGCTCGACCGGCAGTCCGCCGAGATCGGCACTCCAGGCAATGCGCGCTCCCTCGAAATCCCGCTCCAGCGGACGGGAGAACATCGACCCGGGATCCTGCAGCGAGATGGGCGCACGCGCGTCAGGTCCTGCGATGGCGGACAGCATCAGGGCAACGTCCTGCACCGTGCGCGCCATCGGTCCTACTACAGCCATGTGGAACCAGCCGGAAATGCTCGGCCAGTTCGGGACGCGGCCGGCGGAAGGCCGCAAGCCGACGACATTGCAGAAGCTGGCCGGATTGCGCAGGCTGCCGCCCATGTCCGAGCCGTCGGCGATCGGCAGCAGGCCGCAGGCCAGCGCCGCCGCCGCACCGCCGCTGCTGCCGCCGCAGGTCCTGGCCAGATCGTAAGGATTGCGCGTCGCGCCGAACACCGGATTGAAGGTCTGCGAGCCGGCGCCGAATTCCGGCGTATTGGTTTTTCCGATCGTGATCGCGCCGGCTTTTCTCAGTCGCTCGACGATGATTGCATCGGCATCCGGCACGAAATCCTTGAAAATCGGCGAGCCGAACGTAGTACGTATGCCTTTGGTCGCAACCAGGTCCTTGTGCGCCACCGGCAATCCCGCCAGCGGGCCGGGATCGTCCCCGCGCGCCAGCGATGCGTCTACCGCGCGTGCACCTTCGCGCCCCAGTTCAGGCAGGAAGGTCACGACCGCATTGACCGCCGGATTGACGCGCTCGATCTGCGCGAGGTGCGCGTCCATCACCTCGACGGCAGATAGTTTACGTGCGCGGATGCGGCTTACCAGCTCGCGGGCCGGCAGAAAGCAGATCTCTTCGGGATTCATCGGGATCGATTCGGAAAGGCGCCCATGGTAGCCGAATCGCGCCTGCCGGAAACGTCGTTGTTCAGCGCACGGGTTGCATCAGTGCATCGCGTTCCGCCGCCCATGGCGCGGAGGCGTCGAATTCCACTTGCACGCCATTGACCTTCACGCCGGCGCGCGCCAATACCGCTTCGTAGTCAGGAAAGCCTTCGGCTTCGAACTGGGCGCGCACCAGATCACTGAACACCGTCGTGCCGGTCACTTCGTCGAGCCGGACGATGATTTCCTGCGCGTTCCAGCGCCGCTCCTCGGACGCACAGCAACGCGCCAGTTGCTCCAGTGCCGTGTCAAGCGATTGCCGCCCGCCGGTCCCGCTGCGCAATTGCAGATCGGCGGCGAGCATCAGCGCAGCGCCTGCCCAGTACACCCGCAGATAGATTCCGTTGGAGCCGATGCGCTCGTTAGCCCGGGCAAGACTCAAATCCGATGCCGTGCGCGCACCACGCTGAAACCCCGCCTGCATTCGCTGCCAGGCCTCTTCCACGCTGATCGCCCCGCCGCGCGCCATCAACACATTCTGCAGATAAGTCGGCACGCCCTCGAACAGCCAGGCATCGCGCGACACGACATAAGGCAGGAAAAGATGCGCCATTTCGTGGGTCAGGCTCCAGTCGCGATCGAATTCCCCGGGCGGGCGCGCGGCGTTGATGAACAGGTGCACCGCAGGTCCGCCGCCGCGCGATACGTAAGCCCAGGGAACCGGACCGCGGCCGCGCGGTGTGGGCGCGACCACCACTTGAAGCGATGCGACCGGGAAACGGCCGTACAGCATGGCAACGTGACGTGCCGTATTTCCGATCCACGTTTCCAACTGAGCCTGCTGCGCTGTCGTTGGGGCATCGAGGAGGGCAAGATGCAGGACCGCGCCGGGCACCTGAACATCGCGCTGGACAAAATGCCCGAAGGCCACCACACCCGACCAGTTGGTCGGTGTCGCCCCGACAAGGAATACCGGCCGCCCGTCGCTTCCCGTCTTGCGTTGCCAGGGCGTGGAAACTTCCACGCCGGACGGCAATCGAAAGCTCAGTTCGACGGCTGCTTCCGGCTCCTGCGGGCGCCACAACCAGTCGCCGATCGAGGTGAGCATATCGCGACCGACCCGGCGGGTTTCCGGCCCGCCGGTCTGCACCCGGCTCTGCGCCGGTTGCAGCTTCACCTGATATTCCACGCAGGTGTCTTCGCGCACGGCGCCGAGAATCACCCTGTCGCCTACCGGTTCGAGGAGCCGCTCGCCGAGCCGCATCGACTCGAGATAGAACCTCGCGCCATCGGAGTCCGCGACCAGCGCATCCGGCGCTGTTCCGCCGAAACAGGCGCGCACCGCGAGCTGGTCGAGCGACTCGTTCACGCGGACTTCGTAGCGATGCCGCGACGCTGCCTGTGCCGCCGCGCAAATCAGCATCAAGGACGCTGTCGCGATCACGCCGGCGCGGGTTCGCGACGAGAAGATGGACACAAGTCGCGTCACTGAGCAGCCGTCTGGAGACCGATGCCACGTGCCATCAGCGTCGCCATCAGGGGAATAAGGGCGAACAGGATGAGTTCGATGAGGATATGGCGGCGGACCCTCAGCACCTGGTAATCCGCAGCCACGTTCGCGGCGCCGGAATTCAGGCTGCGTACCCAGCGCAGATATTGCAGCGTCGGCGGAATGGAGATCAGACCGACGGCGAGGAACAGCGCAAGTTTGATGTAGAAGACCGGATTGTGGAGATAGAACGCCGTGCCCTTGCCGAACCAGACGACGCGAGCCGCTCCGCTGCCCAGTGCCAGCAGCGCTACGCCCATGTACAGCAGATCGAGGCGCGCGAGCATACGGATGCGGCTGCCGGTCATGCCGGGCATGCAGACCCTATACTCGACGACCAGCACCACCGCGATCGAGATCATCGCAACGTAATGCAGGTAGGCGATCAACGCGCTGGTCATGGCCATTCAATCCCCCCAGGGATCTCGCTGATGACCAGCGCACCGGTTTCCATGATCGCATCGCGCAAACGCCTTTCCCTGTCCTCGGTCGAGAGTTCGATGCCGCCTGCACCGATCGTGACACCCAGCGCCCGGTAAGTCTGCAAGAGGTCGGGGAAGTTCCTCGACGCCACATGCTGATCGTAGATCTCGCTGAAAACGCCGGTGCCGGTCACCTCGTCGAGCTTGTCGAATAGCTCGCGCGCGCTCCAGGCTCGATCCGTCGCCCCGCAACAGTCATTCAATGCCGCCAGCGCCGTATCAAGGGACTGTTTGCCCGCCGTAAGCTGCCGCAAACGCACGTCAGCTATCAGCAGCATTGCGGCGCCTTCCCAGTACACGCGCATGTAAGTACCGTCGCGATACATGCTCTCGGTCGCCTGCGCGAGCGTCAGTCCGGGCGCGCTTTGCATGCCGCGTACGAAGCCCGCGTGCAGGCGTTGCCATGCCTCTGCGGCAGTCATTCGACCGCCGCGCGCACGCAGTACGTTCTGGTAGTAGGTCGCCACTCCTTCCGACAACCAGATGTCGTCGGCGTTGACGTACGGCAACAGAAGATGCGAAAGCTCATGCACGGCGGTCCAGTCTTCGAAGAACTCCTTGATAGGCCGCCGCTGGTTGATGAAGAAATGCGCGGCGGGACTGCCACCGCGTACCACATAGGCCCACGGCGTCGGCTCGTTGCCGCGCGCCCCGGGCGCGACCAGAATCTGCGCCTGGGATTGCGGAAAGCGGCCATAGAGGTCCGCCACCATTTGCGCGGAGTCCTGGATCCAGGCCTGCATCTGTTCGACGTCCGCCGCCGGCGTTCCGTCCAGCACCGTAAGCCGCAGTCTTGCACCGCCGACGCGGATTTCCCTTTCCCTGAATCGGCCGAACGCCACCGACGCCGGCCAGTCGTAGGGACTGCGTCCGGTCCGGAATACAGCGCGCTCGCCGTTTACCGAAACCGGCCTCCATGGCGCGGATACGGAAATGCCTTCGGGCAGAACAAACGTGATTTCGATGTCTTCGTCCGCCTCGAACGTTTCCGGCCGCCATAGCCAGATGCCGACCGAAGTCAGCAGATCTTTGCCGACGTGATGGATCTTGTCGCCGGTGCGGTCATGCTGCCTGATCGGTTGGGAAACATTCACCCGATAGAGAACACAACCATTTTCCGGTACGGATTTCAGGCTCACCGAGCCGCTGGGCTCGATGGATTTGCGGCTGTTTTCCACGCGAATGTCGATCAGCGCAAGCGTGGCGTCCAGCGACTCGGCGGACAGGGTGGATGGCGCAACACCGTCGAAACAGGCGCGAACGCTCAGGGTCGAAAGTTCAGGGTCGATGGCAACGGTGTACTTGTGCAGGCGCTCAGCCGCCGCCGTGCCTGCGGCCAGCGACAGCGCGACACCTGCCAGCCCGGCAATCCGATGCAATATCGTAAAAGCTGATCGCTGCATTTTTGCCTGCGTTCGCAAGAATTCCACGATGCCATGTTACCCCGGGATTTTGCCCCGGTGGCCGACGCGGGGGGAGATCGCCCCGGTGACTGCTCACGCCGCGAGTTTGGCGTCGGGTTCGTACGAGAGATTGGGCGCCAGCCAGCGTTCGATTTCCTGCAGGCTCACGCCTTTGCGTCGGGCATAGTCCTCGACCTGGTCGCGATCGATTTTCGCCACGGCGAAGTACTGCGACTCGGGGTGAGAGAAGTAAAAGCCGCTCACCGCCGCCGTCGGCAGCATCGCGAATGATTCCGTCAGCGTGATGCCGGCCTCGGCCGGTGCATTCAGCAACGAGAACAGCAAGCCTTTCTCGGTATGTTCCGGGCAGGCGGGATACCCGGGCGCGGGGCGGATGCCGCGATATTTTTCGTCGATGAGTTCCTCGACGCTCAACACCTCGTCGCGCACATAGCCCCAGAACTCCCGGCGCACGCGCTGGTGCATGAGTTCGGCGAAGGCTTCCGCCAGCCGATCGGCCAGCGCCTTGAGCATGATCGCGTTGTAGTCGTCGTGCTTGCGTTCGTAAGCCGCGACGCGCTCGTCGATGCCGATGCCGGCTGTCACCGCAAAGGCACCGACATAGTCGCGCACGCCGGAATCCTTTGGCGCCACTAGATCGGCGAGACACTGGTTCGGCTTGTCCTGTGGCTTGACCATCTGCTGCCTCAGGAAATGGAAAGTCGCGGCGCGTTCCCGGCGCGATTCGTCCGCGTAGACTTCGACGTCGTCGCCGACGCTGTTGGCGGGGAACAGCCCGATCACCGCCGCGGCGCCCAGCCATTTCTCTTCGATGATCCGCGCCAATATGTTCTGCGCATCGTCGAACAGGTTGCGCGCCGCCTCGCCGACGACCTTGTCCTGCAGGATCGCGGGGTAACGTCCGGCGAGCTCCCAGGTCTGGAAGAACGGCGTCCAGTCGATGACTTTCGCGATTTCCGCCAGCGGATAATCGCGGAAGACCTTGACCCCGGTGAGAACCGGCACCGGTGGCACATAGTTCTTCCAATCGGTTTTCAGGCCATGGCGGCGCGCTTCCGCTATCGGGTAATGCGGGCCCTGGCCTTTCTTGCCCTTGTGCTGGCTGCGCGTTTTTTCCGCCTCGTCCTTTATTTTGCGCATGTAGTCGTCGCGCAATTCTCGCGACAGCAGGCTGGTACACACGCCGACGCTGCGTGACGCATCCGGCACCCACACCGTCGGGCCGGAGTAGTGCGGTTCGATTTTCACGGCGGTATGCACGCGCGAAGTCGTCGCGCCGCCGATCAGCAAAGGGACATGAAATCCCTGGCGTTCCATTTCCTTGGCTACGTGCGCCATCTCCTCGAGTGAAGGCGTGATCAGGCCGGACAGGCCGATGATGTCGGCGTTCTCCTCCAGCGCGGTCCTGAGGATTTTCTCCGCGGGAACCATGACGCCGAGATTCACCACGTCGAAATTGTTGCACTGGAGCACGACCGAGACAATGTTTTTGCCGATGTCGTGAACGTCGCCCTTCACCGTGGCGATGACGATCTTGCCTTTGCTCTGACCGACGGTGCCGGAGCGCGCCTTCTCTGCCTCGATGAACGGAATCAGGTGCGCGACCGCCTCTTTCATGACCCGGGCGGATTTCACGACTTGCGGCAGAAACATCTTGCCGGCGCCGAACAGGTCGCCGACGATATTCATGCCTTCCATCAACGGGCCTTCGATGACCTGAATCGGATACGGAAACTGCAGGCGCGCCTGCTCGGTGTCCTCGACGATGTACGTATTGATTCCCCTCACCAGCGCGTGGGCGATGCGCTGGCCCACGCTGCCTTCCCGCCAGGACAGGTCTTCGACCGCGACCCTGGCCTCGCCCTTGTAGCTCTCCGCAAACTCGACCATGCGCTCGGTCGCATCCGGCCGGCGGTTGAACAGCACGTCCTCGACCCGCTCGAGCAGGTCCTGCGGAATTTCCTCGTAGACGCCGAGCTGGCCGGCATTGACGATGCCCATCGTCATGCCCGCCTTGACGGCGTGAAACAGGAAGGCGGTATGAATCGCTTCGCGGATCGGATCATTACCACGGAACGAGAACGAGATGTTCGAGACCCCGCCGCTGATCTTGGCGTGGGGAAGCGACTTGCGGATGGCACGCGTCGCTTCGATGTAGTCGATCGCGTAGTTGTTGTGTTCCTCGATGCCCGTCGCTACCGCGAAGATGTTCGGGTCGAAGATGATGTCTTCCGCTGGGAAGCCAACTTCCTTGACCAACAGGTGATAGGCGCGGGTGCAGATTTCGATGCGGCGAGCGAGCGTATCGGCCTGACCTCTCTCGTCGAATGCCATGACCACCGCCGCGGCGCCATGGCGGCGCACCAGCCGCGCCTGGCGCAGGAACTCGGCTTCGCCTTCCTTCATGCTGATCGAGTTCACCACGCACTTGCCTTGCACGCATTTTAGCCCGGCTTCGATCACCTCCCACTTCGAAGAATCGATCATCACCGGTACGCGCGAGATGTCCGGCTCCGAGCCGATGAGATTGAGGAAGGTCGTCATCGCCTTCTTCGAATCCAGCATCGCCTCGTCCATGTTGACATCGATGATCTGGGCGCCGCTCTCGACCTGACTGCGCGCCACCGCAAGCGCTTCGGTGTAGTTGCCGGCGAGAATCAGGCGCGCAAAAGCCTTGGAGCCGGTGACGTTGGTGCGCTCGCCGACGTTCACGAACAGCGAGTCGTCGCCGATGTTGAGCGGCTCCAGTCCGGAAAGCCGCAGATTTTTTTCGACTATGGGAACCTGGCGTGGCGCTATGCCTTTCAACGCTTCGACCACCGCCTTGATATGCGCGGGCGTGGTGCCGCAGCAGCCACCGGCGATATTCAGGAAGCCGGCTTCGGCGAATTCCTTCAGGAACGATGCGGTGTACTCCGGCGTCTCGTCGTATTCGCCGAACGCGTTCGGCAGGCCGGCGTTCGGGTGCAGGCTGGTTTTTACGTCGGTGACTTTCGACAGTTCCTCGATGTAGGGACGCAGGTCCTTGGCGCCGAGCGCGCAATTCAGTCCGACCGAAAAGGGTCGGGCATGCGAGATCGAATTCCAGAAAGCCTCGGTGGTCTGGCCGGAGAGCGTGCGGCCGCTGGCATCGGTAATCGTGCCGGATACCATGACCGGTACGTACAGGCCATGGCGCCCGAGATAGTCGTCAATGGCAAACAGCGCCGCCTTGCAATTCAGCGTGTCGAATACGGTTTCGACCATGAGCAAATCGGCGCCGCCATCCACCAGCCCACGCACGCACTCGATGTAGCAGGCCACCAGTTCGTCAAAAGACACGTTGCGGAAGCCAGGGTCATTGACGTCCGGGGAAATCGACGCGGTGCGGCTGGTGGGACCCAGCACGCCGGCGACGAATCGCGGCTGGGATGGAGTCCTGCTGGAGAACTCGTCCGTCGCGGAGCGCGCAAGGCGGGCGCCGGCGCTGTTGAGCTCGTACACCAGCTCCGTCATGCCGTAGTCGGCCATCGACACCGCATTCGAGTTGAAAGTATTGGTCTCGATGATGTCGGCGCCGGCGTCCAGATAGGCGGCGTGGATGCCGCGGATGATTTGCGGCTGTGTGAGCGTCAGCAGGTCGTTGTTGCCCTTCTGGTCGCAACCATGAGCGTGGAAACGCTCGCCGTGGTAGTGGCCGGTGTCAAGTCCATGTTCCTGGATCATGGTGCCCATTGCGCCGTCGAGAACAAGGATGCGCTCGCCGAGCAGGCTGTGCAGCAATTGAGTGCGTTGATTGGTCATGCGATAGTCAAAAATAAAAAACCCGTCCGCTTGAGCGGGACGGGTCTGTCACGCTTTAGCGGCATTTATTAAGCGCCCGCAAGCTGAGTGTCAAATCGGCGCAATCAGAAGGTAGCCCGAAGGGCTCGCCGTGTCAATGCGCGGTCTTGCGTCACCGCGGACTCCCGAGTCGAATCAAATCCGCTCGTAGCGCCGGTACTGAACGGCTTCCGCGACGTGCGTCGTGGAAATACCGGAGGCGCCGGTCAGATCCGCAATGGTGCGCGCGACCTTGAGAATGCGGTGGTAGGCACGCGCCGATAACCCAAGCGCGCTGATCGCCTTGCGCGCGAGCTGATCCGCATCCGCCTCGGCAATGCAGTGTTCCCCGATTTCCTTGACCGAAAGGTGAGCATTCGGTTTTCCCTGGCGTGCGAGCTGGCCGGAGCGTGCTGCCGTCACGCGCTCGCGTATGGCGGCGCTCGACTCGCCGGACTGGCGCGAGCCGAGATCCTTTTCGGGTACGGCCGGAACCTCTATGTGCAGGTCGATACGATCGAGCAGCGGGCCGGAGATGCGATTGCGATAGCGCGTGATCTGGTCCGGCGTGCAATGGCATTTGCCGGAATAATGGCCGAGGAAACCGCAGGGGCATGGATTCATCGCCGCCAGCAACTGGAAGCGCGCAGGAAACTCGGCCTGTCGCGCGGCGCGCGAGACGCTGATCTTTCCCGACTCCAGCGGTTCGCGCAGGACTTCCAGCACATCACGATTGAATTCCGGCAATTCGTCAAGGAACAGCACGCCGTGCATCGCCATCGAGATCTCGCCTGGACGCGGATTGCTGCCACCGCCCACCAGCGCGACCGCCGACGCAGTGTGGTGCGGCGAACGATAGGGGCGGCGCTTCCAGTGACGCACGTCGAAACCCGAACTGCCCAGCGACTGCATTGCGGCGGATGCAAGCGCTTCTTCCTCGGTCATTGGCGGCAGGATGCCGGCAAAGCGTTCCGCGAGCATGGTCTTGCCGGTGCCCGGCGGTCCCACCATCAGCATGCTGTGGCCACCCGCCGCGGCAACTTCGAGCGCACGCTTGGCCTGTAGCTGACCTTTCACTTCGGCGAGATCCGCCACTTCACGTTCCGCCGGCAGCGGCGCCTGCGCAGAAGCGGCAAGCGCCTCGCGCCCGGCAAGATGCGCGCAAACCTTTAACAGCGTCGCCGCCGGATACACGCGTGCGTCTCTTACCAGCGCCGCTTCCACGGCACTGTCGACCGGCAATACAAAGGCGCGGCCCGAGCGATGCGCGTTGTAAGTCATGGCCAGCGCACCGCGGATGGGCCGTAGTTCCCCGGTCAACGCAAGCTCGCCGGCGAATTCATACTCGACAAGTTTATCGCCTGGAATCTGCCCGGACGCCGCGAGTATTCCCAGGGCGATCGGCAGGTCGAAACGTCCGCTTTCCTTGGGCAAATCGGCGGGAGCCAGGTTCACCGTGATGCGGCGTGCCGGAAATTCGAAACGGCAATTCAGCAGCGCGGAGCGCACGCGATCCTTGCTTTCCTTCACTTCCGCCTCGGGCAACCCCACGATCGTAAAACTGGGCAAGCCATTCGCGAGGTGGACCTCCACCGTAACCGGGGGCGCTTCCATGCCGGCAAGCGCCCGGCTATATAGAACGGCGAGAGACACAGACCTTTATATCAGCAGTTAGCGCTTCGTCCCATCCGCAAGCAATTTCTCCATCTCGGCAACCCTGGCCTCCATTTGCTGCAACTTTTCACGGGTGCGGCCAAGCATTTCCTGCTGAATGTCGAATTCCTCGCGGGTCACCAGATCGAGCCGGGAAAAGGCACGCGACAAAAGCGCTCGCAGATTCTTTTCGACGTCCTTCGCGGGCGAGGCGGCGATGAGTTCGCTGATCTTGCGGTTCAATTCGTCCAGAAATCGGGTTTCCAAGCGCACCCCTCCTTGCGGGGAGTGTAGCAAAACACGGTTTGCATGCCTCTTCGCACCGCTTGGGTGCAAAAGGTCAGATTGGCGCATTTGTTTGGTGCAGCACCGCACGGACCTTTACCGAGAAGGGTCACAACTCATTAATTTAAAATATTTTTCCGTTTGGCATGCTAAATGCTGACGCCTCTCACCGCTGTTTTGAGCCAATTTATTTCTCGTTTCAATCATCACAAAAGGAAGATCGCCATGCTTGAGAAAAAGCTTCTTGTTACCGCCGTAGTCGGCGCATTCGCGCTGCCGAGTATCGTGTTGGCCGCAGATCCACCCAAGCCCGCCGCACCAACGCTGGATCAGGTATTAGATGCTTCCGGAATTTCGCTTGGTGGTTACATCGATACCGGTTATTCCCACCTTTCAGGTACCGGTCTGTTTACAAGTGGCGTCGCCGACCGGGTGTTCGACACCCAGCCGAACTCTTTTAACTTGCACCAAGCAGCCATCACCGTCGCCAAGCAGCCCAAGGAAGGCTTCGGCGGCGTAGTGAATCTCACCACGGGAGAGGATGCTCAGGTAATTCATGCTTTCGACGGCGGAAGCTCCAGCAACTTCGACGTTACGCAAGCCTATGCCCAGTATGCCAAGGGCCCAGTGACCGTCATCGCAGGCAAGTACGTTACGCTCGCGGGCGCGGAAGTGATCTCTAGTCCGAACGACGTCAACTATTCTCGTTCGATCCTGTTCGGTTACGCCATCCCCTTCACGCACACCGGTTTGCGCGCGACTTACGCTGTGAGCGACATGTTGAGCGTGATCGGTGGCATCAACAACGGCTGGGATGACCTCAAGGACACCAACAAGCAAAAGACTCTGGAGCTGGGGTTGACACTTGCGCCCACTAAGTCCCTCTCATTCGCGGCAGCCGACTACGTGGGTACCGAGCAGGTAGCCGGTCCTCTCGACACGATGCAGGGTAAGCGCAACATTCTCGACCTAGTCGGCACGTGGACCGCAACCGACAAGCTCAGCGTCACTCTGAACTACGACTATGGCTCCCAGGAAAATGCCGTAGGTGGCACAGGCAAGGCCAAGTGGACGGGACTCGCCGCTTACGCGAACTATCAGTTCACCGACACCTGGCGCCTCTCGGTACGCGGCGAGTACTTTAACGACAAAGACGGCTATCGCACCGGCGTCGTGCAGAAGTGGAAGGAAGGTACTATCACCTTGGCATACCTGCCAACCAAGAGCATGGAAATCCGAGGCGAGTTACGCGGCGACAAGTCCGATCAGTCGTCGTTTTTGCTGTCGGACGGATCGACGAGCAAGAGCCAGTCGTCCTACGGGCTTGAAGCCATCTACAAGTTCTAACCGCCTCGGGGAAAGTTACCCAACTCAGGGAGCATATACATGAAATTAGTTACCGCAGTCATCAAGCCGTTCAAGCTTGACGAGGTGCGTGAGGCCTTGTCCGCCATCGGCGTGCAGGGGATCACAGTGACCGAAGTCAAGGGCTTCGGCCGGCAGAAGGGCCATACCGAGCTTTACCGCGGCGCCGAATACGTCGTGGACTTCCTGCCCAAGGTGAAGATCGAAGCTGCGATCAAGACCGAGTTGCTGGATCAGGTGATCGAGGCCATCGAAAAATCCGCCAACACCGGGAAAATCGGCGACGGCAAGATCTTCGTGTTCGACCTCGAACAGGTTGTCCGCATTCGCACCGGCGAGACCGGCGCGGACGCGCTATAGGGAGAATGTCATGCTTAGAAAAATTCTGATGCTTCTGGCTCTGTGCGGAGTGCTGGGGTTTTCCGCGTCGGACTTCGCCGACGAGGCCAAGCCGGCTGACGCGGCCGCAACTGCGCCAGCGGCGGCGGCGCCGGCAGCGCCACCCGCACCCACCGAGCCATTTCTGGTTACCAACGACAAGATCAATTCCGGCGATACGGCGTGGATGCTCACCTCCACCGCTCTGGTACTGCTGATGACTATTCCAGGTTTGGCGCTGTTCTATGGTGGAATGGTACGCAAGAAGAACGTGTTGGCAACATTGATGCAGAGTTTTGCGATCACCTGCCTGGTAACCGTACTGTGGTGGCTGATCGGATACAGTCTTGCCTTTACGCCTGGTGACACCGCCTATCTTGGTGGTTTCGGTCGCGCCTTCATGAATGGGGTCGTTTATCTGAAGGACGCGGGGAAAACCTCGGTCTCGCATCTCGGCCTGACGGTACCCGAGACGGTATACGCGATGTTCCAGCTTACGTTCGCGATCATCACTCCGGCGTTAATTGCCGGCGCTTTCGCCGAACGCATGAAATTTTCGGCGATGCTTTGGTTCATGGGCATCTGGTCGATTGTGGTCTATGCCCCGATCGCGCACTGGGTGTGGGAACCGAGCGGCTGGCTTGCTGCCAAGGGCGTGCTCGATTTCGCCGGCGGCACGGTGGTGCACATAAACGCGGGTATTGCGGGTCTGGCTTGCGCGCTCGCCCTCGGCAAGCGCGTTGGTTACGGCAAGGAAGCAATGGCGCCGCACAACCTCACGCTCACGCTCATTGGTGCATCGCTGCTGTGGGTGGGCTGGTTCGGCTTTAACGCGGGTTCCGCAGTGGCATCCGATGGCCGTGCCGGCATGGCGATGGCGGTAACGCAGATTGCAACAGCCGTAGCGGCGCTCTCCTGGATGTTCTCCGAGTGGTTGGTCAAGGGCAAACCGAGTGTGCTCGGAATCGCCTCCGGAGCGGTGGCAGGACTGGTCGCAATTACCCCGGCATCCGGTTTCGTCGGGCCTAATGCGTCTGTGATCATCGGCGTGGCCGCAGGTGTCATCTGCTTCTATGCTTCCTCATACGTGAAGAAATGGCTCGGCTACGACGACTCGCTCGACGCGTTTGGCGTGCACTGCGTCGGCGGTATCGTCGGCGCTTTGCTGACCGGAGCTTTGGTCAGCAAAGACATCAGTGGCTCCGATGGCAGCGTGCTGATCCAGTTGTGGGGAGTAGGCACGACCCTGATCTACGGTTTCATCGTCTCCTTCATCATCCTCAAGATTATCGATATGACGATCGGGCTGCGTGTGCCGGAAGATCAGGAACGCGAAGGTCTGGACATCACCCTGCATGGCGAAAAAGTCGAATGACAATTGTTACGTCACGTTTCGGGATCTTTATCGGTCCTAGAGCACTTAATCTCCTCCGGTAAGTTCGCTTACCATTCTTCGGGCGCCTTCGGGCGCCCGTTTTTTTGGCAAATCGAACCGTGCTGGCGGGGTGCGCCAGCCGGGAAGATCAGCGATCCTGCAGCGAACGACGCCAGGCCGACAACTGCGTCGGCTGCCAGCCGATATGACGGTAGAAATCCAGCGCGGGTGTGTTCGCGCCGTCTGCCAACAGTTGCGCCCGGGTCGCGCCATGCCGTTGCGCCCAATCGAGCAATTCCCTCAGCAGAAGCCGTGCGAGGCCATGGCCGCGCAACGCCTGCTGCACGATAACGTCCTCGATCCAAGCCGAAGGCGCACCCTCCGCCGTCGAAATGACAAGTTGTGCGCTTGCCATGCCGACCACCCTGCCGTCATTCGAACGCGCGACCAGCAAAACGGCCCGGTCGTCTGGTTGTGCCAGCAGCAACTCGAGTCCGCGGCGTTGTCTTGCGCGATCGGCGGAAAAATCGCTCTCGATCGCGAACAGCGCAGCAAGCAACTCGATCAATGCCGGAACATCACCTTTGCGTGCGCGCTCGATGCGTATTGATTGAACATCTGACACGGCTCGCGCCTCCCGAAAACGAACGCAGAGATTCGACTATTCGTCGCCCCGGCTGCTGTAGATGATGGTGGACAGGAAGTGGATCGGCAGTTCGATCAGCTGTTCAGGTCCGTGCGGAATGTCGCCGCGAAAGGTAAGTGAATCGCCTGGTTCGAGCACGTATGTCTGCCGTCCGTGGCGGTATTCGATCTTGCCTTTCAGCATGTAGATGAACTCGGTACCGGGATGCTCGAAGGTCGGAAAGACTTCCGATGCATCGTCCATGGTAATCAGGAAAGGTTCGAAGGCCTTCCTGGGCCCCTGATCGTAGGCCAGCAAATGATAGGTATGTCCGCGCCTGGTTCCGCGGCGCACCACTTCCATGCCGGCGCCGTTCTTCACCAACTGGGCGCCGCCGGAAGGCATGTTGTAGTGGCGAAACAAGTGGGCCAGCGATACGCCGAGCGCCTGCGCGATCTTCGACAGCGTTTCCAGGCTGGTGGAGACCTGCCCGTTCTCGATCTTGGACACCATGCCGCGCGAGATACCGGCCTGCGCCGCGA
Organism: Betaproteobacteria bacterium; assembly: GCA_016194905.1. Lineage (NCBI taxonomy): Bacteria > Pseudomonadati > Pseudomonadota > Betaproteobacteria > Betaproteobacteria bacterium. The sequence goes on along the minus strand of JACQAP010000019.1, from coordinate 396,596 downwards.
CTTCCGCGATCGTCAGATTGTCTTTCAACCTCAGTTCGCGAATGACATTGCCGATAAAACGATCAAGCGATTTACCGTTGGCGGCGACGGCACCCGGCCGTTGCTCGGTCTGGAATTGTTCCTTAGGCTCTCCCATCTTCAGAATGCCTTAAATGCCCGTGGTTCCGGGAATCCAGTTGGTGCCGGCCAGCGGCACTTGCGCCATTGCGGCCGCCTCCACAGTCAACGCCACCAGATCTTCGCGTTCGAGATGATGCACGTTCTGTTTGCCGCAGGCGCGTGCGATGGTCGTCAATTCCATGTTCAGCGTCTTGAGATAGTTGCGCACGCGCCTGGCGCCGACCGCCGGCTCCAGCCGCTGTTCGAGCACGGCGTCCTGCGTCGTGACCCCGACCGGGCATCGGCCGGTATGACAGTGATGACAGAATCCGGGCGCGGTTCCCAATTTTTCGTAATCGCCAGCGGCTGAATGATGCGCGCCGTTTTGCACATAGGTGTCGCTGTTGCAACCGAGCGCAAGCAGAATCCCCTGTCCAATCGACACCGCATCCGCGCCCATCGCCAGCGCCTTGGCGACGTCCGCCCCCGTGCGAATGCCGCCGGAGACGACGAGCTGCACCTTGTCCTTCATGTTCAGGTCTTCCAGCGCATCCACCGCCTGGCGCACGGCCGCGAGCGTCGGGATGCCGACATTCTCGATGAACACTGTCTGGGTCGCCGCCGTACCGCCCTGCATGCCGTCCACCACGATCACGTCTGCGCCGGCATGCACCGCGAGCTTCACGTCGTGGAAAGTCCGGGTTGCGCCTACTTTCACGTAGATCGGCTTTTCCCAATCGGTGATTTCGCGCAGTTCCTGGATCTTGATAGTCAGGTCGTCCGGACCGGTCCAGTCGGGGTGCCGGCAAGCGGAGCGTTGATCGACTCCCTCGGGAAGCACGCGCATTTTCGCCACGCGCGGATTGACCTTCTGACCGAGCAGCATGCCGCCGCCGCCGGGTTTGGCGCCCTGGCCGATCACGACTTCAATCGCATTCGCGCGACGCACATCGTCCGGCTTGAAGCCATAGCGGGAAGGCAGGCATTGATAAATCAGCGTCTTCGAAGAGCGGCGTTCCTCCTCCGTCATGCCACCGTCGCCCGTGGTGGTCGAAGTGCCCATTTCACTGGCTGCGCGACCAAGCGCCTCCTTTACGTTGGCGGAGAGCGAACCGAAACTCATGCCAGCGATGGTGATCGGGATGGCGAGTTCCACCGGTTTGCTCGCGAAGCGCGTGCCCAGCACGGTTTTGGTCACACATTTCTCGCGATAGCCTTCCAGCGGATAGCGTGACAGCGACGCGCCGAGGAATACCAGGTCATCGAAATGCGGGACATGGCGCTTCGCACCCATGCCGCGGATTTCGTAAAGACCGGTCGCCGATGCGTGATGAACGTAATCGATGATCTTGCGCTCGAAGCCCGCGCTTTCCTCGAGTTGCATGCGTCTGTGCGATGCGACTGGCTTGTTCATGTATGGCCCCTTCGGGAGGGACTAGGGGCTAGGGGTTAGGGGCTGGTTTCGAGCGCGTTTCGCGCTGGTTTACCTAGTCCCTAGCCCTTAATCCCTAGCCCCTGATTTTCAATACTCCTGGTTCGCATCGGCATTCCAGTGATACAGCTCGCGCTTGGACGCGACGCGCCTGAACTGCTTCGGATCGTGCTTCAGCCCGGCTCTTGTCAGCAAATCCGCCAGCGCTTCGTAGTCCGCCCGGCTCATCGGTTGTTCGTGGGCGTCGGCGCCGAAGGACTTCACTTTGCCGCGCACGTAGATCACCGCTTCATAGAGTGAATCGCCGAGCGCATCGCCGGCGTCGCCGCACACGACCAGCCTGCCGGCCTGGGCCATGAAGGCGGAAAAATCGCCGACCGACCCGCCGACCACGATGTCGATGCCTTTCATCGAAATGCCACAACGCAGCGACGCATCACCGTCGATTACCAGCAATCCGCCGTGCGCCGCCGCACCTGCCGATACGGACGCAAATCCTTTTACGTACACGACACCGGAAGTCATGCCTTCGGCGAGCCCGGGTCCGGCATTGCCGCGGATCAGAACCGTGGCGAGTTGGTTCATCCCCGCCGCGTAGTAGCCGGCGTGTCCATCGACTTCGACTTCCACCGGCGCATTCACGCCGGCGGCAATGTTGTGGGCGCCATCCGGATTGAGCACGCGCACTTTTTTTGTCGCACCGAGTCCATGGTGAAGAAACCGGTTGAGCTCGCGCAGCGGCTGCTTCGCGAGATCGAAGGTGACGACGTCCGCCGCGATGTGCGGTGCCTGTGCTACGCCCGCCATACGTAGATCTCCTCGGGAACAGGTTCGAAAATCGTGGCGTTCTTCACGTCCGGCAGCTTTGCCAGCGACCGGAACTCCGAAGAGATCGCCACGTAGTCGTCGGTCTCCGCCACCACCGCCGGCTTGCAGGCGAAGGCATCGCGCACCAGTGCCAGCTCGTCTCCGGTTCCCATCAGGAAGGTGTAAAAGCCATCCAGTTCCTCGAAGCCCTTGCGGATGGCGGTTTCGAGATCGTCGCCCTCGCGCATGCGCCATTCGAAATAGCGGCAAGCGGCCTCGGTATCGTTGTCGGTATCGAAAGCGATGCCGAGCGGCTCGAGCCGGCGCCGGATCTGATGGGGATTCGACAGCGATCCGTTGTGCACCAGGCAGAAATCCTCGCCGGCCGTGAACGGATGCGCACGGTCCGGCGTGACCGCCGATTCGGTCGCCATGCGCGTGTGCGCGACCAGATGAGACCCGGCGAGCTTCTCGAACTGATAGCGCGCGGCAACATCTGCGGGACTTCCCACGTCCTTGTAGATGTCCATCAGGCGGCCGGCCGCGAGCAGATGCAGTTGGGGAAATGCCTGCTTGACCCAGGGCCGCACTTCGTCCGCCGGCTCGCTGCAGGTGAGCACGGCATGATTGCCCTTGATCGCAATCGCAGCCCCGCTACCGAATTTGCTGATGAACAAGGTTTCGAATCCTGCCCAATCGTATTCCCAATCCGGCGCGTAGAGACTGTACTTGCGCTGGGCGCTTGGCAGCTCTCCGGTGAATATGGCCAGCCCTGCCGAATCCGGTCCGCGCTCGGTCATGCCGATCAGCATCGGCATCGCCAACTGGCCGAGCTGCTCGCGTAGCTCCGGTTTCTTCAGCAGTAATCCTACGATTCCACACATAGCCGTTCTCCAAAAAAACTCTCACCGCAGAAGCTCATCAGAAAAACTCCGCGTAGCGCTCGCGCTCCCAATCGGAAACGTGGCGCGAGTATTCGACCCATTCCATGCGCTTCAGCGTGAGGAATTCCTGGGAGAGGTCCTCGCCGAGGGCGGCTCGCAATACTTTGTCCTTCTCGAATTCGTCCAGCGCTTCCTTCAGGCTTTGCGGCAACAGGCCGATTCCCGCGCGCTTGAGCTTCTCCGGCGACCACTCATAAAGGTTCTCGTTGATCGGCTTGCCGGGATCGAGCTCACGGTCGACGCCATCCATACCCGCCGCAAGGATCGCTGCGCTGGCGAGATAGGGATTGGCGGACCCATCGGGCAGGCGAAGTTCCAACCTGCCGTAAGGCACGCGCACGCATGCGGTACGGTTGTTATTGCCGTAGGTGATATAGGCCGGTGCCCAGGTCGCACCCGACAGCGCGCGCCCCACCACCAGACGCTTGTACGAGTTGATGGTCGGCGCAACGATCGCGGTCAGCGCTTTCGCATGCGCCAGCACGCCGCCCATGAAGTGGTATGCCATCTTTGACAGGCCCAGGCCGTTCTTGTCCTTGTCGTCATGGAATAGGTTCTTGACCTTGCCGTTACCGATCGAGATGTGAAAATGCGCCCCCGTCCCGGTGCGGTCGGAGAACGGCTTCGGCATGAACGTCGCGATCATGCCCATCGATCGGGCGATTTCCGAGGCGGCCATCTTCACCAGCACTAGGCGGTCGGCGGAACTCAGCGCATCGCCGTAGGTGAAATTCACCTCGAACTGGCCGTTGGCGTCTTCGTGATCGATCTGATAGACATCGACGCCGACGGCTCGCAATGCATCTACCATCGCTTCGAGAAAAGGCACGGAGCGTGCGAGGCCTTTATAGTCGTAGCAGGGTTTTTCCAGCAGGTCGGTGTCGTCCGCCGGAGCGAGACTACCGTCGCCGGCGCGTTTGAGCAGCATGAACTCCGGTTCTATGCCGGTGTACATCGTGAGGCCGCGCTTTGCGAGCGCATCGAGCTGGCGCTTCAACACGACGCGCGAACAATATTGATAAGGCGCGCCGTTGACGTGGCCGTAACAGGCCATGCGTGCAAAACCCGGCATCCAGGGAATCACCGACAGCGTGGATGGATCGCCCACGGCCATGTAATCCGGACCGTGCGGCCCCATGCCGAATCCCCATAGCGCGAACCCGGCGAAGCCGGCACCCTCGTTCAGCATCATGTCGAGGTGTTCGACCGGAACGGCTTTGGCCTTGGCAGCGCCGTGAATGTCGACGAATTGCGCAAGGATGTATTTGACCTTGTTGTCCTTCAGGTACTTTCTTGCCGATTGGGGTGACATTGCGCTCGATGCTCCCTTTGATGAGTCGGTTGAAGCCACCTTGCCCGCCTACCCGGGCAAGCTATCCACGCCGATGACGCCACCACCCAGCTCCCCGGCGATTTCTGAAAACGTTTCCCAGAAATAAGGGGCAAAGGTGGGATCGCACCAGAGGCGGTAACACGGCACTTGTTTGTAGTTGATGGGGATTGCGAGAACGGCGACACCGATCATCTGGGTCATCACCGCGATCCGATCCTCCGGGCCGAATTCCTCGAAATTCACATTGCATGTCTGGACCAGCAATTCGTTTACGCGCATGCCCGCGAGCGCGAAGCCCGCATCCTGACGGATCACCGGATAGACACCGGGGGCCCCGGTTCCAAGCGCAGCCCGGATTGCGCCGACCGTATCCGCGGCAGCGCCATCCTCGAGAAAGAATTCGCTCCTCCCCAGCCTTGCAATCACGCCGGCGCCGGACAGCGAAGCCCAGCCATTCACCTTCGCAGGCAGCGCGATGTTCTGACTTTCCAGCCACTGCTCCGCTGCCGGTCCTTTGAGCCCGAACCTGGGCAGGAAACTCAAGTCGGCCAACGCCACTGCGTTCAGCTTCGCCGCATCATCGCCAGTAATGCGGGGCGCGATTCTCATGCCGCGCCGCTCTTCCCACGGCGGCTGCAACGCGGCAAATTGCGCGTGCACCGGACTGGCTCGATTCGCATTCATGCTGCCGCCGACTTCTGCAGGGCGCCCGACGGATCGTAGAAAGGCGTCGGCACTACCCGCGCCTGCACCATGCGTCCGGCGTCGGCGCGAATGAAAAATCGCGTGCCTTCAGCGGCCATGTTCGGCGCAACGAATGCCAGGCCGACATGCCGGCCGAGAGCTGGACTCAAGGCGATGCTGGTCACGCGGCCGGCGATCTGTCCGTCGCGGATCACCAGGTGACATTCCTTGGGAGCAACGCTCTCATCGTCGGAATCAAGCACGAACCCGACCAGCCGCGCCTTGGATTTTTTCCCCCCGATGATTTTCAGGCTGCGCTGCCCAATGAAATAGGGTTTGTCCATCTTGACCGCCCAGCTCATCGCAGCCTCGATCGGCGTCGTCAGGCCGTCGGTATCTTGGCCGATAATGATGTGCGATTTCTCCAGCCGCAGCAGTCGTTGTGCCTCCACACCGAATGGCCGGATACCGTGTGCGTTGCCGGTCTGCATCAGTGCGTCCCACAGGAAGCAAGCGCCATCTGCGGGCACATGAATCTCGTAACCCAGTTCGCCAACGAAGCCCACGCGCATCACGCGCGCTGGCATTCCGGCCACTTCGCCTTCGCGCACTGCAAGATAGGGAAACGCCTCGGCGGAAAGGTCGAGCTTTGTGCTTGCGGCGAGCACGTCCCGCGAGCGCGGACCGGCAAGATTGACGGCGGCATAGCTTCCAGTCGCATTGACGATGCCGACCCGCATCTTCCATAGCGTATTCAGCCGTGTCATCTCCCGATATACGTTGGCCGAGCCCGTTGTCGTCGTGGTGAAATAAAAGCGTTCTTCACCAAGCCGCGCGACCACGCCGTCGTCGACAATCACACCAGCCTCGTCGAGCATCAGCGCGTAGCGCGTCATGCCGGCCTTCATGTTGGTAAAACGTCCCGTGTAGAGGCGCTCCAGGAAGGCACCCGCATCCGGACCGGAGATTTCCATCTTGCCGAGCGTGCCCACGTCGATGATTCCCACCCGGCTGCGTACCGCCGACGCTTCCTCGCGCACGGTCGTGAGCTTGGATCCTCCGCCGGTCGCGTAATACTCGGGACGCAGCCAGACACCGGCCTGCATGAAAACCGCCCCGGCTGACTCGTGCCTGGAATGCAGTGGCGTCAGCCGGTATGGATGAAAGCCGCGACCGGCCAGGTGCGACATCGGCACCGGATGGAAGAACGGCCGCGCTGTGGTACTGCCGACCTCGCCGGGCGTCTTGCACAGCAACTTCGCCAGGATCCGGATCGCATTCATGTTCGAATGCTTGCCCTGGCTCGGACCCATGCCGACAGTGGTATAGCGTTTGAGCAACTCGATGTTATCGAATCCTTCCTGCGCCGCGTTGACGAAGTCCTTGAACTGCAGGTCCTCGTCGAAATCGACGAAATTTTTCGCGCGCGGGTGGTCGAAAATTGGATAAGGATGATTCGGGGAGACTGTGGCACGCGCAACGGCGGCCACGGCCGCAGTCGTGAATCCGAGATGACTGGCTGCTTCCATGCCGGCGCGTGCACCATCGTGCAGGCGATCCTCGAGCGCGTAGATCCCATTTACCCGACCCGCTGCGAATACGCCGGGCGGCAATGTCTCCGCAACAAATTGTTGAATCGCGTCATCGAAGCGCATCTTTGCGCCGGCCTGATAGAGCAGCGCTGCGGCCGGGGCATAGCCGACACTCACCAATACACCGTCGCATCCGATGATTTCCTGTCTGGCAGCGTCGAGCTCGCCGTTGGCGAGCAATGGACAGATCACAGCGGCGCCGACGCGTCCGCCTTTTGTTCTCAATTCATGGAGTCCGTGCCCGCTGTAGATTCGCACGCCGGCCTGCGCCAACTTTGCAGCGGCGGTCGAGAGGCCTGCGTTGCTTCGCAGGTCCACCACGGCATCGACGCTGATATCGTTGGCCCGCAGATCGAGCGCAGCCTCATAGCCGTCGTCGTTGGCCGTCAGCACGACTGCGGATTGCATCGGCTTCACCGCATAACGATAGATCAGGCGCTGCGCCGCCGAAGCCAGCATCACGCCGGGGAGATCGTTGCTGTGAAATACGGCGGGTTGCTCGAACACGCCGCTGGCGACGATCACGGCGCGAGCACGCATCTTGGTCATGCGCTGGTCCTCGATCAGCGGTAGCCAGTGATCTGCGTAATAACCGGCAGCGAGCGTGCCAGGCCGCACGGTAATATCGGGATGTCGGTTGACGCGTTCACCGAGGTCACGCAACAGAGCCAACACCCGATCGCTGCCGCCGCGCTGGTAAGTCAGGCTGCCGCCGATGCGCCGATTCTCGTCGACGACGCACACCTTTGCACCGGCGTCCGCGCAAGCCAAGGCGGCGGATAGACCGGATGGACCGGCTCCGATCACCAGCACATCGCAGAAATCGTAGCGCTTCGGCGTGCGCAGGCGCTGCACCGAGAAGTCCAGTTCACCCAGCCCGGTGATGCGGCGGAAAATGCGTTCCCAGAACGGAAACAGCGATGTCGGCGAGTGGAAGGCCTTGTAATAAAAGCCGACCGGAAACAGGGCCGACAACCGGTCGAGAATGCGTGCGCGATCGTATTTGACGCCACCAAAGGTATTGACTGCCGTAAGCCGCATGCCCTCGCGCAGCGGCGCGACGTCACCGCGCAAATTCGGCCGTCCGCCGTCCTGAAACAACGCATTGACGTCATGATTCGCCATCGACAACACGCCCCGCAGGCGGTGGTATTTGAAACTGCGGCCCAGCGCGCTCACGCCGGCAGCGCACAATGCGCTGCTGACCGTGTCGCCGGCGAATCCCTGGAAACGCTCGGCTTCAAACTCGAAGTCGAGTGGAGTCGAACGGTCTATCCACTCGCCGGCTATCTTCGGCAGCCGTGCACTCATGCCGGCTCCTCGCCGTACAGATAAGTACGCTGCACCTCATCGGTCGCGGTGTTTCGCTCGGCGACGAACCAGATGCCGCTCGCCAGATGCAGCCACCATTCTTTCTTGATGCCGGGCGCGCCGTTGCGGTTGAACACGTAGTCCGTCCACTCGGCGTCCGAACACGCGTCCGGGTCCGGCATCGGCCGAATTTCGCCGGCATACTGGAATTCCGCGACCGGTCGCAGACCGTTGATCGGGCAGCGCAGCAGTTTCATTTCTCAGAAACCCAAATCTTCAACGCTCTTGAATTCAGTGTCCAACTGACGCCGCCCCTTTCTCTCCGGTCAGTTCATATTCCGCGAAGCGGGAAAGCCGGAATCCTTCGATCAATTCGTGATCGCGATCGTTGGCCACGGTGTAAGCCATGGTCTTCCCGGACACCGGCGTAGCCTTGAAGCCCCAGGTTCCCCAGCCCGAATCGAGATAAAAACCTTCGACCGGCGTCTTGCCCATGATCGGAGCGAAGTCCGGCGTCATGTCGGCCATTCCCGCCCACTGGCGATTGATGTTCGCGTGCGAGAGAAAAGGGAACAGGTCCAGCATGTGGCCGGCGAGTCCCTCGACGAAATCGAGCGTCGAGCGGGTGGAGTGCAGCTCATAGGGATCGAGCGACGCGCCCATCACCAGCTCGCCGCGAGCGGATTGACTGACGTAGACGTGCAAGCTGCCGGAAACGAGGATTGGATCCAGCCATGGCTTCATCGGCTCGGACACCATGGCCTGCAGCGGATGGATATAGATAGGCGTGCGGATGCCGACCATGTCGGTGATTCTCGGCGTGGAACCCGCGACCGCGCACAGCACCTTGGCCGTGGCGATGTCGCCACGGCTGGTTCGCACACCCGTTACGCGGCCACCCTCGATGTTGATGCCCAGCACTTCGGTTTTCTGATGAATTTCGACGCCGCGCCCGTCGGCGCCGCGGCCATAACCCCAGGCCACCGCGTCGTGACGCGCGATCGCACCCGGAGCGTGATAGAGCGCACCCAGGATCGGCGCGTGCCCGCCGCATGAAAGGTCCATCTGCGGACAAGCTTTTTCGATTTCCTTGCGCCCCACCAGCTCGCTGTCGACCCCGAGGTGCTTGTTGACCTCCGCACGCCAGCGCATGGTGCGCAAAGCCGAATCGGTATGGGCCAGCGTGAAGTGGCCACGCGTCGAGTAGAAAAGATTCAGGTCGAAATCGGTTGCAAGGTCCTTCCACAGTTGCACCGACGCGTCATAGAAGGCCACGCCCTCCGGGGTCAAATAATTGGAGCGCACGATGGTGGTGTTGCGGCCGGTGTTGCCACCGCCGATATAACCCTTCTCCAGCACCGCTACATTGCTGATCCCGTGGTCTCTTGCAAGATAGTAAGCGGCCGCTAACCCATGTCCGCCGGCGCCGATGATCACCACGTCGTAGCTCGTCCGCAACCTGTCCGGGGTGCGAAACATGCGCGGTTCCGGGTAACGGGCATTCAGAGCAAAGCGAAGCAGCCGGAAGGGCATGAAGCACGCACAGTTCGGATCGGAGCCTGAATGTTGACGAGACGGGATAATTTCGTCAATACCAACAGGAATCTTTTTTTCTTATTGGGAAACTGGTGATCCCGAAGATAGGGAAGGTGCCAGAGGCGCCTCTGCTACAATCCGGCGCTCCCAACCTATTGACGCGCATGAAAATAGCCTTCATCCTCGATCCGCTCGACAGCATCAAGACCTATAAAGATTCCTCGTACGCGATGATGCGTGAGGCTGCGTTGCGCGGTCACGCACTGGCGGTGCTGCAGCAGGAGGATCTGGTGTTGCGCGACGGCAAAGCGCTCGGCTATGCACGAGATCTCGCGCTGATGTCGGACGAAAAACAGTGGTATCGGGTCAGCGAACGCAGAGCCGTGGGCCTGGAAACTTTCGACGCGGTGATGATGCGCAAGGATCCACCGTTCGACATGGAGTATATCTACAGCACCTACCTGCTGGAGCTGGCGCAGCGGCAGGGCGCTCGCGTGATAAACAATCCTCGAGCCGTGCGCGACCACAACGAAAAGCTGGCCATCGCCAGATTTCCGAAATTCACCGTGCCCGCTTTGGTCACGCGCGAAGAAACGTTGATCCGCGACTTCCTTGCCGAATACGGCGACATCATCGTCAAGCCGCTGGACGGAATGGGCGGCACTTCGGTGTTCCGTTTACATCGTCAGGACCACAACATCGGTGTGGTGATAGAAACCGTGACGCATTATGGACGGCGCACGGTCATGGCGCAGAAATTCATCCCGGAGATCACCAAGGGCGACAAGCGCGTGCTGATCATCGACGGCGAGCCGGTTCCCTACTCGTTGGCGCGCATTCCGAAACAGGGTGAAACCCGCGGTAACCTCGCGGCGGGCGGGACGGGCGTGGCGCAACCCCTGTCGGATCGTGACTTTGAGATTGCGCGCGCGCTGGGACCGGAACTCAAGGCGGCGGGCCTGCTGCTCGTCGGGCTGGATGTGATCGGCGACTACCTGACGGAAGTCAACGTCACCAGTCCCACCTGCATGCGCGAAATCGCCGACCAGACCGGATTCAATGCCGCGGGGATGATGATCGATGCATTGGAAAAGATAACGAAGCGCAAGGGCTGAAGAACGCGGCAACGCCTTCCTTCTGTAGCTCCCCTGAGCATAAAAGGCTGTCGCAAAGGTAAAATCCCCGGATTGTCCCCGGTTGACGCCACAGGCATTCATGGTCGGAATTCTCATCATCGCTCACGGTACTCTCGGTGAAAGTCTGATTCACAGTGCGAGTCACGTGATGGGCGGCCGGCCCGCGCAACTGGTGCAGATCGGCGTGAGCATGCATGACGACCCGCAGATACTGCTGCCACAGGCGATCAAATTACTTCGCGGCCTGGATCAGGGCGGCGGTGTCCTGGTGCTATCCGACGTATACGGCGCCACTCCGAGCAATATCGCCTGCAGGCTGCTCATCCCCGGAAAAATCGAGGGCGTGGCAGGCGTGAACCTGCCCATGCTGGTGCGCGCACTGACTTATCGCAACGAGCCGCTGAAAACCGTCGTGGCCAAAGCCACCTCCGGCGGCATCGAAGGCGTCATGCAAATGCCCATTCCGCAGGTGAGAAATGCAGCAACGGGAAATTGAGATCGTAAACAAGCTCGGACTGCACGCCCGCGCGTCCGCCAAGCTCACGCAGTTGGCGGGCCAGTTCACGGCCGAAGTCTGGATATCCAGGGACGGCCGCAAGGTCAACGCCAAGAGCATCATGGGTGTGATGATGCTGGCCGCGGCGAAAGGTTCGGTCGTGGCAATCGAGATCGACGGTCCGGACGAAGCCCAGGCCATGACGGCGCTGGTGGGACTGATCAACGACAAATTCGGGGAAGGGGAATGAGTTTCACCATTCACGGCATCGGCGTGTCGGGCGGCATCGCGATCGGCCATGCGCAGCTGGTATCGCATGCGCAGATCGAGGTCGCACACTACGACATTTCCAGGTCGCGCGTCGCCGAGGAAAAGGCGCGCTTCGACGCCGCCGTCGTCACGGCGCGCGCGGAACTTGCCAGCCTTGGCGAGCACATACCCTCGGGCGCGCCGGCCGAGTTCGAAGCCTTCCTCAACGTGCATTTGATGATTCTCGACGATCCGACACTGTCGGAGATGCCAAAGCAGCTGATCGAATCCCTGCAGTGCAACGCCGAGTGGGCGCTCAAGCTGCAGATGGATGCGCTGATCGATCAGTTCGAGAGCATAGAGGACGGCTATCTCAGGGACCGCAAGACCGACGTCATCCAGGTTGTCGAGCGCATCCTGAAGGTCTTGATGGGACGCCCCGGCCAGGTGCTGGCGCGCAGCGCGCCGGAGGAAAACAGCATTCTCGTCGCACACGACCTGTCCCCCGCCGATGTCATCCAGTTCAAGAGCCATCAGTTCGCAAGCTTCATCACCGATCTCGGCGGCGCCACTTCGCACACCGCGATCATTGCCCGCAGCTTGAACATCCCTTCGGTGGTGGCACTGCATCACGCGCGCACGCTGATCCGCGAGAACGAAGTCCTGATCATCGACGGCAACAATGGCGTGGTCATCGTCAATCCGGACAAGACGGTGCTCGCCGAATACAAGCTGCGCCAGGAGCAGTGGGAACTCGAGCGCCTCAAGCTCAAGCGACTCAAGAAAACCAAGACGACCACGCTCGATGGCACGTCCGTCGAACTGCACGCCAACATCGAGCTGCCCGACGATGTCGCCGACGCGAGGGATAATGGCGCCGATGGCGTCGGCCTGTTCCGCACGGAATTCCTCTACCTGAACCGGGGCGACCTGCCGAGCGAGGACGAGCAGTTCGAAGCCTATCGGCGCGTCGTGCAGGACATGGACGGACGGCCGGTCACCATTCGCACTTTCGATCTCGGTGCCGACAAACATGTCGACGCCACCGAGCGCGTTGCGCCCAACCCAGCGCTGGGACTGCGCGCGATCCGGTTGTGCCTGGTCGAGCCGCAGATGTTTCATCGCCAGTTGCGCGCAATCCTGAAAACATCGCACTATGGCAAGGTGCGCATCCTGATCCCGATGCTGTCCTCGGCGAACGAACTCAACCAGACGCTGCATCACATCGACGAAGCCAAGCGCAGCCTCGACGAGGACGGGATTGACTACGATAAAAAGATCCCGGTCGGCGGCATGATCGAGATTCCGGCCGCCGCGTTGTCGCTTTCCACGTTCACCCGCAGGCTCGACTTCCTGTCGATCGGCACCAACGATCTGATCCAGTACATGCTCGCGATCGACCGCGCCGACGATACCGTGGCGCATCTGTACGATCCGCTGCACCCGGCGGTACTCAATCTGGTGGCGCACATCATCCGCAGCGCCAACCGCGCTGATGTGCCGGTCGCCGTGTGCGGTGAAATGGCCGGCGACGTGCGGCTCACGCGCGTGCTGCTCGGTTTCGGACTGAGGCAATTCTCGATGCATCCCGCGCATCTGTTGTCGGTAAAGCAGCAGGTGCTGAAATCCGACCTGCAGGAAGTCATCGTCTTTACCCAGAAGATGCTGAGGAGCGACGACCCCGAGAAGCTCCAGCAACTGCTGGCGCGGATGAACAACTGAGCACCTGCCGATGCTGCAGAATCCGTCTTAGCTCACCGCGATGCGCATCGACTCGGAACAACTTCCCCAACATCTGTCACGCGGACTGAAGAATCTCTACGTCGTTTATGGCGAAGAGTTGCTGCTCGCCCTGGAAGCTGCCGACCGCATACGCGCAAAGGCCCTGGAGCAGGGCTTCGACGAGCGCCGCGTGCTGATCGCCGAGTCCGGATTCGACTGGGGCGAGCTCGCCATGGTGAGCAACAGCATGTCGCTGTTTGCCCCGAAACGCCTGCTTGACCTGCGTATTCCGTCCGGCAAGCCGGGCAAGGACGGCAGCGAAGCGTTGCAGCAACTGGCCGGCTCCCTGCCTGGAGAGACCGTGACATTGATCACGCTGCCCGGCGTGGATCGCCAGTCGCAAACGTCCAAATGGTTCGAGGCGCTGGACGGCGCCGGGGTTGCGGTCCACACCGCGGCAATCAAGCGCGACCATCTCGGACAATGGCTGGCGGGCCGTCTGGCACAACAGGGGCAGCAGGCCGACTCGCAGACCATCGAGTTCCTGATCGACCGGGTCGAGGGCAATCTGATGGCGGCACATCAGGAGGTGCAGAAGCTGGCATTGCTGTTTCCTGCCGGATCGCTGCCGTTCGATGAAGTGAAGAACGCGGTGGTCGACGTCGCACGTTTCAACGTGTTCGAGATCGGCGCGACGCTGCTGAAGGCCGATCGCGTGCACTTCGTGCGCCTGCTCGACGGCCTGCAAGCCGAGGGCGCAGCCGCGCCGCTGGTGCTGTGGGCAATCGCCGAGGAAGCGCGCGCCATGGCCCGGGTGAAAGCGGCGATGGCCGGTGGCCGGCCGCTTGCGCAAGCCCTGCGCGACGCCCGGGTGTGGGGACCGCGACAGGATCTGATGCCGGCGGCGTTGCGCCGCCTCGCGCAGACCCGACTGATCGCGGCGCTGCGCCGCGCCGCCGAGATAGACCGCATGATCAAGGGACTGGCGAGTGGCGATGTATGGGACGCGCTGCTGCACCTGGGACTGGAGCTGACGACACCCGCGCCGCAAGGCCGCGAGACGGCGAATAAGGGTAAAATCGGCGCCAGTATCCGGGGATAGGAACATGGACATTCAGTCCTACATGCATTCGATCGGCAGAGCGGCGCGCACCGCATCGCGGGCCATGGCGAAAGCCGAGACCGGCGCGAAGAACGACGCGTTGATGACGATGGCGCAGGCCGTCGAGCGCGACATCGCGCGCTTGCTCGATGCCAACCGCAAGGATGTCGAAGCGGCGCGAGCGAAAGGCCTGGAGGCGGTGATGGTGGATCGCCTGACGCTGACGCCGAAGAGCGTGTCGGCGATGGCGGAAGGTCTGCGCCAGATCGCACAGTTGTCCGACCCGGTGGGCGAGATCAGTGGCATGAGCTACCGGCCCAGCGGGATCCAGGTCGGCAGAATGCGCGTGCCGCTGGGCGTGATCGGCATCATCTATGAAGCGCGTCCGAATGTGACGGCGGACGCCGCGGGGTTGTGCCTGAAGTCCGGCAATGCGGCGATACTGAGGGGCGGCTCCGAAGCGATTCACTCCAACCAGGCGGTCGGCGCCTGCGTGCATGAAGGCCTCAAGGCGGCGGGATTGCCCGAAACCGCCGTGCAAGTGATCGAGACCACCGATCGTGCGGCCGTCGGCGAACTGATCACGATGAAGGACTACGTCGACATCATCGTGCCGCGCGGCGGCAAGGGACTCATCGAGCGCATTTCCAGCGAGTCGCGTATCCCGGTGCTCAAGCACCTCGATGGCGTCTGCCACGTCTACATCGATGACAAGGCGGACCTGGACAAGGCGATCCGCATCGCCGACAACGCCAAGACCCAGCGCTACGGCACCTGCAACACCATGGAGACGCTGCTGGTGCACAAGGACATCGCTGCACGGGTGCTGCCGCAGCTGGCAAAGATCTACCTGGACAAGGGCGTCGAGTTGCGCGGCGACGACGCGGCAAGAGCCATTGCAGCACGAATGAACCCGGCCGCGCAGATGAGCCCCGCTACCGAAGAGGACTGGTACACGGAATATCTGGCGCCCATCCTCTCGATACGGATCGTCGACGGCGTCGACCACGCCATCGATCACATCACGGTTTACGGATCGCAGCACACCGATGCGATCGTCACCGAGGATATCACGCGCGCGCGCCGCTTCCTGCGTGAAGTGGATTCGGCTTCGGTCATGGTCAATGCGTCGACGCGTTTCGCCGACGGCTTCGAATTCGGTCTCGGCGCCGAGATCGGCATCTCCACGGACAAGCTGCACGCTCGCGGCCCGGTTGGCCTCGAAGGCCTGACGTCGCTCAAGTTCATCGTCCTCGGCGACGGCCAAATCCGCCAATAGGCGTTCCCCCGGCGCGCGCGCCAGCACGCACCCATAAGAACAAGAGGAGTCTCATGAGCAATCTGATCGAGGTCAAAGTCCCCGACATCGGCGATTTCAAGAACATTCCCGTGATCGAGATACTGGTCAAACCCGGCGACAAGGTCGAAAAGGAAGATTCGCTGATCACGCTGGAATCGGACAAGGCGACGATGGAAGTGCCGTCACCGGTAGCCGGCGTCGTCAGGGAGTTGAGGATCAAACCCGGCGACAAGTTGTCCGAAGGCAGCCTGATCCTCACGCTCGAAAGCGCTGCGTCCATCGCACCGGCGCAGAAAGCACAAATGCCGGCGCAAAAACCGGAAGCGCCGAAATCCTCACCCCCGCCTGCAGCCGCTGTACCCGCCAGGGCGCCTGCGGCTACATCCTCGACGCCAGTCATCAAGGGTGACATCCACGCCGAAGTCGTCGTTTTGGGCTCGGGACCCGGCGGTTATACGGCCGCATTTCGCGCCGCTGACCTCGGCAAGCAGACCGTACTGATCGAACGCTATCCGGTATTGGGCGGCGTGTGCCTCAACGTCGGCTGCATTCCGTCGAAGGCCTTGTTGCATGCGGCACGCGTCGTTGCTGAGGCCGAGGAAATGAGCCACTTCGGCCTGTCGTTCGGCAAGCCGAAAATAGAACTCGACAAGTTGCGCGAATGGAAAAGCGGCGTGGTAGAGAAATCGATTCGCGGACTTGCGGGATTGGCCAAGCAACGCAAGGTCACCGTGGTGCAAGGCGTCGGCACGTTTACGTCACCGCACATGATCGAGGTAAAGTCGCCAGATGGCGTCAAAAAAATTTCGTTCGATCACGCCATCATCGCCGCGGGTTCGCAATCGGCAAAGATTCCCGGATTGCCCTACGACGATCCGCGATTGATGAACTCCACGGCCGCGCTCGAGCTCAAGGACATTCCGAAGCGGTTGCTGGTGATCGGCGGCGGCATCATCGGCCTGGAGATGGCCTGTGTATTCGATGGACTCGGCGCGAAGGTCACTGTGGTGGAAATGCTCGACGGCCTGATTCCCGGCGCCGATCGTGACCTGATACGGCCGTTGCAGAAGCGCATCGAGAAGCGCTACGAAGGCATTTATCTCAAGACCAAGGTAACCAAACTCGAACCACAGAAGGACGGTCTGAAAGCGACGTTCGAAGGAGAGAATGCGCCGGCGCCCCAGATTTACGACCGCGTGCTGCTGGCGGTCGGCCGGCGTCCGAATGGTAAGGCCATCGCCGCGGAAGGCGCCGGCGTGAGCGTCAACGATCGCGGGTTCATTGCAGTGGACAAACAACTGCGCACCAACGTGCCGCATATCTTTGCAATCGGCGACATCGTCGGCGACCCGATGCTGGCGCACAAGGCCAGCTACGAAGGCAAGATCGCGGCGGAAGTCATCGCCGGGCATAAAGCCGCAGTCGACGCACGCACCATTCCGTCCGTGGCCTATACCGACCCCGAGATCTCATGGATGGGCCTGACCGAAACGCAGGCCAAGGCGCAAGGCGTCGAAATCGAGAAGGCGAGCTTCCCCTGGGCTGCGAGCGGCCGCGCGCGCGCAATGGCGCGTGACGAGGGCCTGACCAAACTGATCCTCGACAAGAAAACGCGCCGGCTGCTGGGCGCCGGCATCGTCGGCCCGAACGCCGGTGAACTGATTGCGGAAACGGTTCTCGCCCTGGAAATGGGAGCGGACGCGGAGGACATGGCGCTCACCATCCATTCGCATCCGACCTTGTCGGAGACGGTCATGTTCGCTGCCGAAATCGCCGAAGGCAGCATCACCGACCTGTACATGCCGAAGAAATAGCCATGGTGCTGGCCACGCCCGACCGGTTTACCGCACTGGTCACGCCACCGGCCGACAGGACCGGGCCGGCGTTGTGGTTTGCGTTCCAGGGTGCGCAGATCCTGGTCCGGCGCGACACGCAAAGTGCCAGTGTTCCAAGCGCGCGCGATATGCGCGAACTCGGCGTATCGCCCAAGCGCAGCCAGTACCTCGGCATCCTCGGCGAACAGCATTGTTTCGCCTGCGAGCTCGAAGAAGGCAGCACGCCACCGGAGGGCATGCAATGGTCGGGGTTGCGCGCGTTGTTCGGTTCCATCGACGACTCGCTGTTCGCGTTGGCGGGCCGCGCATTCCAGATCGTGGACTGGGACCGTTCCCATCAGTTCTGTGGACGTTGCGGCACGCCCACGCAGATCAAGAACCACGAGCGGGCGCGCGAATGCCCGAGTTGCGGCCAGGTCCACTATCCCCGCATCGCGCCGGCCATCATGGCGCTGGTGAGGCGCGGGCGCGAATTTCTGCTGGCGCGTTCGCCGCATTTCGCACCCGGCATGTATAGCGCGCTCGCCGGATTCGTCGAACCGGGAGAGACGCTGGAGCAGACGCTGGTACGCGAGGTGCGCGAAGAAGTCGGCATCGAAGTCGCCAACGTGCGCTACTTCGCCAGCCAGCCGTGGCCGTTTCCGCACTCCCTGATGATCGCGTTCAACGCCGATTACGCGGGCGGTGAAATCACGCCGGAACCTGGTGAAATCGAGGCGGCGGACTGGTTCACGCTCGACCGGTTGCCGCAGGCATTGCCTGGCAAGATCAGCATATCGCGCCGCCTCATCGATGCCGCACTGGCGGATCTTGGCGCATCGCACTGACACAATGGATAAACCTGGGAGGCCATCATGCTGAGGATCTGGGGGCGCATCAATTCCGTCAATGTGCAAAAGGCCTTGTGGTGCTGCGAGGAAATGAATCTCCCGTACGAGCGCGTCGACGCCGGCGGCAGCTTCGGCGTGGTGAATACGCAGCAGTATCGCAATCTCAATCCCAACGGCCTGGTGCCGACGATCGAGGAAGACGGCTTCGTGCTGTGGGAGTCGAACGCGATCGTGCGTTACCTCAGCGCCAAGCACAGCGCCGGCAAGCTCTGGCCCGAGGATCTCAATATCCGCGCCGAGGCCGACAAGTGGATGGACTGGCAGAACACGACGTTCTGGCCGAACTTTCGTCCGCTGTTCTGGGATCTGGTGCGCACACCACCCGATCAGCGTGACACAGCCGCCATGGAAGACTCCCGCCTGAAAACCGCCGAGGGGCTCGCCTACCTGGATGCACACCTGAAGAACCGCAGCTACATCGTCGGCGAAACCTTGACCATGGGCGACATTCCCATGGGGTGCGGGATCTGGCGCTGGATGGGATTGCCCATCGAACGCACGGAATTGCCCAACTTGCAGCGCTGGTTCGACAACCTGAGCAGCCGCCCGGCCTACAAGAAACTGGTGATGTTGCCGCTGACCTGATCAGTCGCGGACGTTCTGCGAAGCCACCGAGGGCGTCTATCTAGACGCGTGACTTTTCGTCTCGCGCGGCGCTGAGGATGCGGCGCATCGCCTTGCCCATCTGTTCGGCATCCTGCTCGCTGATGTGATCCTCGAAGTATTTCTTGATGGCGGCCGAGTAGACCGGCCACATCTTTTTTCGCATCGCCTTGCCTTCCGCAGTCAGCACGGCGAAGGCGCCGCGTCGATCTTCCTCCGCCCGCTCGCGCGCAACCAGCCCGACGGCTTCCAACCGATCGACCAGCCGCGTGAGATTGCTGCGCGAGATCACCGTCATCTCCGCCAGCTCATGCATGCGCAAACGATGGCCGGCCGCGCGCTCCAGCCCCCACAGCACGTCGTACCAGCCGAACGGGGGCATGCCGGCGGCGCTGAACTGCTGCTCTATTTTCTCGACCAGCACGGCGTGGGCGGTGAGGAACAGCGCCCACGCCGAGCCTTTGCTGCTTTCAAGAGATTTGCCCATGCCGCCATTTTATTTGCACCTGCAATCATGGGCAATGCCGTCGCAGTATCCGCCACGAACGCCTTCGGTAGAATGCTGTTTACTGCGCAGCCAATCTGCATCGCCGACCCCGACTTCCTGCCTGATATCGAGAAAATGAATGTAACAAGACGAAAGCTCTGTGCCATGTTGTCCGCCCTGCCCTTGTGCGGATCCGTCGCCCACGCGCAGTCGCGCCACGTGTCGCTGGGTCATGTCGACCTTTCCTTCTACGAAGTCACCGCCAGCGTGATCCAGATCGTGCTCGAACGCCTCGGCTACAACGTCGGCGTGCAGAAGGGCAGCCACGCCGAGATCTATCCCCTGCTCGGCAAGGGCGAAGTGGAACTGTTCGTCGCCGCATGGCTGCCGAACGCGCACGCCCCGTACTGGGAGCAGTACAAGGACAGCCTGGAGAAAGTGGCCATGTTGTTCGACGATGCGCGGCTGTTCTGGTCGGTGCCGGACTACGTGCCCGCGTCCGAAGTCAGCAGCGTCGCTGATTTGCGCAAGCCCGGGGTGGCGGCAAGGATGCAGAAGGAGATTCGCGGCACGCGCCCGGATTCGGGCCTGATGATCGGTTCGAAGAAAATCATGCAAGAGTACCGCCTGGAAGAGGCCGGCTATCAACTCGCGCCCGGCAAGCCGGTGGACTGGATTGCCAATTTCGAAGACAACATCGCCGCGCAGCGCTGGTTCGTCATGCCGCTCTGGCAGCCGCAGTATCTCAATCGCGTCGCCAAGATGCGCATACTGGAAGAACCGAAGCAGCTGCTGGGCGGACCCGACAAGGTCTATCTCGTCGCCCATAAGGATTTTCGCGCCCGGGCCGACAAGCGCACCTGGAACGCGCTGCAGCGCATTTCGCTGTCGATCAAGTCCGTGACGGAACTGGACTACCTGGTGAACGTAAAGAAACTTACGCCGCAATATGCCGCGCGTAACTGGATGGCGGCTCACCCGGATACCTTCAATTACTGGCTGCAGCCCGATCCTGAAGAATGATCCATTCCGCGGCCGTTGTCGCCTCTGTTTCCATCCCCCCATTCATTGAATGGTGCTGCATGCACTGCAGCATAAGCGCGCTCGGCTACAACCGCTTGGCCGGTTCAATTGACACGAATTTTCGGCAGGAGTAGCGTCGTCCTGCCAAGGTCAGTATCAACCTCTTCAAGATTTGTGGTGGTCAGTGCAGGCGCCCGAGGATTTTCAGGTTACGTCAGCCGGACGCCTGGAATATCAACAACCATAAAGGGGGAGAACAGCAATGGAGTTCAATATCCTGCAGCACTTCAAGGGCCTTGAGGAGCTACCCAAGGACCCGTTCAACGGTAACGAAGTCGGCACCTCATTGTTCCTTACCGGGGGCATGGGTCCGAAGATCTCCCAGAAGATGGACGGCTACGCCAAGAAGGCGGGCGTATCGCGACGCAATTTCATCACGTCTTCCCTGGGTTTCTCGGCGGCGATGCTCGCTGCCAACGAAGTCACGGGAATGAAGTTCTTCGAAGTCGGCGAGGCCGAAGCTGCCGATGTCGGCGCCAAGAGCGAAGCCATCCAGGTCGCGCGCGCCAGCACCGACTTCATCGTCGACGTTCACACGCACGTCTGTACCCGCCCGGGCCACTATCAACTCGGCGTCAACACCACCGAGCGCGGCATGTGGTTCGTGCAGTTGCTCGACGACCTCGGCAAGGCCTTCGGCCTGCCCAACGGCACGCGCGACATGAACGTGGAGAACTACGGCAAGCTGATCCTGCAGGAAAGCGACACCACGGTCGGCATCTTCAACCCATTCGGCTTCCGCGAGCATTACGGCGGGCAGGACATGATCCCGATGGAGTACCAGGTCGGGGTGCGCAACAACTGGCCGAAGTCCACCCTGATGCTGGCCGGCGGGCTGACGCCGAAACAGGGCCTGAGCGTGACGCTGGATCGTCTGACGCAGTACGTCGAGCAGTACAAGATC
This sequence comes from Betaproteobacteria bacterium, assembly GCA_016194905.1. Taxonomy (NCBI): domain Bacteria; kingdom Pseudomonadati; phylum Pseudomonadota; class Betaproteobacteria; species Betaproteobacteria bacterium. Next base: position 375,051 of record JACQAP010000019.1, on the reverse strand, counting down.
TCGGGCCTGAAGCTCTACACCTTCGACGCGACCGCCAAGAAGGGCTGGTGGTTCGACGACGAGAAGCTCGCGTACCCGATCTGGGAGAAGTGCCGCAAGCTGGGCATCAAGAACGTCGGCTGCCACAAGGGCATCCCGTTCGGCCAGTTTTACGCACGCTATGCGCACGCGGAGGACTTCGACGCCGTGGCGGATGACTTCCTCGATCTGAACTTCATCGCCTATCACTCGGCCTGGCCATATCACAATGAACTGGCCGCGCTGAAGACCTTCAAGCCGCAGCGCAAGAACCTGTACTGCGAAGTCGGCTCGACGTTCGCCGCCACCGTGACCAGCCGGCCGCTGGAATGTGCGCATGTCCTCGGCACCCTGTTGCGCGATCTCGGTCCGGACTACGTGCTGTGGGGAACCGACTCACTGTTGTGGGGCAATCCGCAATGGCAGATCGAGGCGTTCCGCAAATTCCAGATCCCCGACCAACTGGTCGAGGGCCACGGTTATCCGAAGATCACCGACGAAATCCGTCGCAAAGTCTTCGGCGAGAATGCAGCTCGCATCTGGAACATCAATAAGCAGGCGGCGATGCAGGCGAAAGTCGAGATCCTGGCAAACAAGACCAAGCTGGCCTGATTTCCGGATCTGTCGTCGATGGGGCCGATTCCATCCGGGATCGGCCCCTTTCAGTTTAGGTAAAAGGGCGGGAGAACAAAGTGCCAACCTATGAGTACGCCTGCGACCCCTGTCGCATCATCTACCAGACCCGCCATGGTATTAACGATCCGCGTCCCGAGCGATGCCCCAACTGCGATGGTGCGCTGCGCAAGGTGTTGTCGGCACCCAGCTTGAACCTCCGCGGTCACTCCAGTCCAACCGCAGCGAAGTATGCCAACCTGTCGGTCAGCGACGAGATCGCGAAGGAAAAGGATCTGCAGAGGATCTATCAGACGGTTTGGCTTCCGCCCGAGGTCAAGCACAGCCCGTGGGACCACGATCACTGACGGTGCCCGTTGCGAGGCACGGCCGTACAACTTCAGCCCCGCGCGAGTGCACCGTGCTTTTTGAACCTTCCCCAACTCGTCGATCCGGAATGCCGCCGATCAACGCATCAAGTCTGGCCGTGTCGGCCAGTCTCGCCTGCATCGCATTGCTGGCGAGCGGCAATACCGATTTCCTCGAACCCGCTGCGCTTTCCGCAGGAAGTTTTACCACAGCCGAATCGGGTGCGAACGCCTTTTCGATACCTGTCGCCATGCTCGACAAAGAGCAGGCCGAGCAGTTCATCAAGGGCAAAGAGCAATTCAATGAGGCCTGGGTTCTCGCGCCGAATCCCGGGGGGGTCTGGGGTCTGGGTCCTACGTTCAACGAAGATCGCTGCGCGCACTGCCATGAGAACAATGGACGTGCCAGAGCGCCGGAGAACGGGGAGGAAGCCGTCCGCGGAATGCTGGTGCGCCTGAGCATTCCAGGGGAGACCAGGGAAGGAGGACCGAATCCGCATCCCGCCTACGGGGATCAGCTGCAAAACCGGGGCATCCCGGGTCGCGTCCCCGCCGAAGGCCAGGCGGTCATTACCTATCAGGCGCGCGAAGTGAGCTTGGCGGATGGAGAAAAGATGGTCTTGCGTGTCCCGAAGATTCAGTTCATGGCACTTCAATTCGGCGAGCTCGGCAAGGACATCATGATTTCACCGCGCATTGCGCCGGCCATGGTCGGGCTCGGATTACTGGAAGCCGTACCCGAGGAAACAATACTTGCCATCGCCGGAAAACAGGAAAAGCTCGGCGGGGGCGGCAGACCTAACTACGTATGGGACTACGAAAACGGCAAGACCGTGCTCGGCCGCTTCGGCTGGAAAGCAAATCAACCCAACCTGCGTCAGCAAACGGCGTCCGCGTTTCTCGGCGACATCGGCGCGACGTCCCAATTCTTTCCGGAGGAGAACTGTCCGAGCGTGCAGGTTCAGTGCCTGGACGTGCCGTCGGCAAGCAAATGTGGCGGCCAGGGCGGATGTACCGGAAATTACCGGCCCGAGGTCGTCCCGAGCCGTCTCAACAACATTACCTTTTACCTTCAGGCGCTGGCAGTGCCCGCCCGGCGAAACGTGGACGATGCCGAGGTGAAGCGGGGCGAAGGCCTCTTTGCAGAAGCCAATTGCGGCGCCTGCCACATGCCCCAGCTCCAAACCGGCAGCAAAGCCGCAATGGCGGCTGCAGCGAATCTGGTGATTCATCCGTACACCGATTTGTTGTTGCACGACATGGGCGAAGAGTTGGCCGATGGCCGGCCGGATTTCCGGGCCAGCGGTCGCGAATGGCGCACCCCGCCGCTGTGGGGCATCGGCCTGATTCGGACAGTAAGCGGACATGACAACCTGCTGCACGATGGCCGGGCCCGCGACGTGATCGAAGCAATCATGTGGCACGGCGGCGAAGCGGACAAGTCGCGCGAATCGTTCAGGAACATGCCGAAGGCAGATCGCGCAGCGCTGGTGAAGTTCCTGGAATCGCTGTAGCGACCCGGCCACCCATTCGCGACGGCGTGACAGCGCGCCACCACCCGGATACTGGACCCGTCAGATGACGCCTGTCGCGCGCAGTCCGTCGATCTCGGCACCGGTGTAACCGGCCTCCCGGAGGATCTCGTCGGTATGCTCACCCGCCTTGGGCGCCACGCGCTCGGCGGTGAACTCGTACTCGCTCATCTTCAGCGGCGGGGCAAACTGCAGCGTTCCGCCGTCGCGCATCACCATCCCGCGCGCAAGGATCTGCGGATCCTGGAAACTCTCTTCCAGCGTCAACACCGGACTCACGCAGCAATCCTCGCCGGCGAATTTTTCAATCCAGAAGGCCTGCGGCTTTGAGGCGAAGATCGCGCTGGTTTGTTCCTTGCCCCACTGCGCATCCCTGGCACCAGCTTCGGCGCGGATTTCCCAGTGACAAGCCTTGAGGTCCGGCCGCTGCAGCACGTCACACACGCGCTCCCAGAATTTACGCTCGATCGCGCCCACCGCCATATGGCGACCGTCGGCTGTGCGATAGACCGAATAGCACGGCTCGCGCCCTGAGAGGAAATCCGCGCCGCGCGGATGCGTCTTTCCGGTCGACGCAACCGCGGCCAGCGCCTGCAGATTGTGTGCGAGCACGCCTTCGGTCATGGCGACATCGACGTAACGGCCCTTGCCGCTGCGCTGCGCATCGAGCAGCGCGGCGAGAATGCCCATCGCCGGCACCACCGCGCCGCCGAGAATGTCGGCAATCTGGATGTTGGGGATCACCGGATCGCCCTGCTCGCTGCCGACCTGGTCGATGAATCCGGCGTAACTGCAATAGTTGACGTCGTGCCCGGCGCGATCGCGGTACGGTCCGGTCTGACCATAACCGGAAATTGCGCAATAGACGATGCGTGGATTGATCTGGCAACAGGCGGCATAACCCACACCCAGACGGTCGACGACACCGGGACGGAAGCCTTCGACCACGGCATCGGCGTCGCGCACCAGCCTCAGGAATACTTCCACACCCTCGTGTTTTTTCAGATCGAGCCGCAGTGCACGCTTGTTGCGGTTGATCGCGGCGAACACCGGCGCGGTTTTCCCCGGCTCGGCGCCGAGTGTGCGCGCGTAGTCGCCCGCCACCGTATCTTCGATCTTGATTACATCGGCGCCCAGGTCCGCGAGATGCAGCGTGCAAACCGGCCCGGGCAGAAGCCGGGTCAGATCGAGAACGCGAATGCCGGACAGCGGTTTGGGGCGCATCGGTCCTCAGCCGGGCGTCGTTTTTTTTGGGCGGGTATAAAACTCCGGAAAACGCTTCGCGACCACCGGGCTGTCCGACGCCCAGGCATGGCAGGAATCCAGCAGGCCCGGACGCTTACGGTTGCCCTGCTCGCGCTCGCGTCGCGAACGCAGCGGATAGATCGTCTGGAACGCGGTCGTCGCCATCGGACCGAGCAGCTCCAGCAGGTGAGTGCAGCCCTTGGTACCGCCCAGCAGTTCGCGCGTCTTCTGCGTCCAGCCGGCCTTGATCGCCAGTCCTTTCAGCGCCTGGAAGTTCGGCGTGATATCGCCGCACATGTTGTACGGCCCCCAAACCGTGCGGGCTTCCACGTCGACGACATTCAGTTCGTCATCCACGGTGAGCCGCAGCCACATCTCGTGCAGCGGTTGTCCGGCCGGCGTCGGGCCGCGATCGAGGTCCTTGAGATCGTAGCTCTTGGTATCGACCAGGTGTCCTTCGATATCCCAGAGGCCGTCGTCGCGGCGGTAGCCGATACATTCGACCTGGCGATGATGCATGAGCTTGCGTGGAGCGGGTGCGGTCAATCCGGTATTCAACGTGAAGTCCCAGTGCGTCGGCGCTCTTCGAGACTGTCGAGTACCGCAAGTTTTTCGGCTGCGGAAAGGTCGAGCCAGCCCGCGATTTCGTCCAGGGTGCGCATGCAGCCGCGACACAGCCCGCTGTACGGATTCATCTGGCAGACGTTTACGCAGGGAGAAGGTACATCCTTGAATGCAGTGTTCACGCGGCGGCCTTGTCGCGTTTCGCCGCCAACGCGCGGCCGGCGCGGGACACCGTCGGCCGGCCGAGGTGACCACAAATGAACTGTGCTGCGTCGAGCAATAGATTCATGTCAATGCCGGTTTCGATGCCGAGCCCGTTGAGCATATAGAGCACGTCTTCGGTGGCGACGTTGCCGGTCGCGCCCTTCGCGTAGGGGCAACCGCCGAGCCCGGCAACCGAACTGTCGAATGTGGCCACGCCCGACTCCATCACGGCCAGGATGTTGGCGAGGGCCTGGCCGTAAGTATCGTGGAAATGGCCGGCCAGCATCCCTACGGGAATCTTCTTCGTTAGTGTTTCCATCAGGCGCAGGGCACGCGCAGGCGTGCCGGTGCCGATGGTGTCGCCGAGAGAAATCTCGTAACAGCCCATGTCGAAGAGCTGCTGCGCAACGTCGGCCACCGCCTCCGGTTTTACCTCGCCTTCGTAGGGACAGCCGAGCACGACCGAGATGTAACCGCGCACGCGAAGGCCGGTACTGAGCGCCGCCTTGCATACCTCCGCCTGACGCTGCATGGATTCCGCGATCGTGCAGTTCGTGTTGCGTTTTGAAAAAGCCTCGGTGGCCGCAGCGAACCCTGCCACTTCGGCGGCACCGGCGGCAATCGCCGCCTCCAGTCCTTTCATGTTCGGCACCAGCACCGGATAGGCCACCCCCGGCTTGCGCCGGATACGTGCCATGACGTCGGCGGAGTCGGCCATCTGCGGCACCCATTTCGGCGATACGAAGCTGCCGGCCTCGACCGATTGCAATCCGGCGTCCGACAGCCGATCGACCAGCTCGACTTTGACTTCGGTCGGCACCGAGCCCGGTTCGTTCTGCAGACCGTCGCGCGGGCTGACGTCGACAATCTTTACGCGTGCTGGATATTTCATGCTTTGACGGCTTCCTCCGGTTCGAACTCGAGCAGTTGCGCACCTTCGGCCACCTGCTCTCCTTTGGAAAAGTATATCTGCCCGACCGTGCCGCGCTTCGGCGCGCTGATCGTGTGTTCCATTTTCATGGCTTCGATAATCATGAGCGCCTGTCCTTTGGCCACAATCTCGCCGCTGTCGACGAGCACCTGGATCACGCTGCCCGGCAGGGGCGAAACCAGCCGGCCCGAGGGATCTTCCTCTTCAATGGTGACAGGCTTGTCGAACTCCAGCCGGTAACTACCGCCGCCGGCGAATACCGTCAGCTCACCGGCGCGGCGCGCGACCGTGGCGCGGCTGCGCTTGCCATCGAGTGCCACGCCGATCGTACCGTCGCCGGCGTGGCTCGCCGACGCCGTCATGCTCCCGCCATCAGGCAACTCCAACAGATAGCCTCCGCCGCGATAGTGCGCCACGATCTGTTTGCGCTTTCCCGCATCCAGAAATACGAAAACGTGGTGATTGTCTTCGTTCAGGCGCCAGCCGTGACGCAAATGCCACGGCGAATAAGGATCGCCCGAACGGGCCGCGGCCGACGCGGCTTCGCGATCCATGCGCAAGGACTCGCTTAATGCCGCGATTGCCAGGATCGCATCGGGCACAGGCGCCGGCTCGGGGAAAAGCGCCACCCGATTCCGCTCTATCAGGCCGGTGTCGAGCGATCCCGGATTGCTATCGGCATCGGCGAAAGCAGGATGTGCGGTGACCTTGGACAGGAAGGAAAGGTTGGTGACAATGCCCGCCACCTGGTACTCGCCCAGCGCGGCACGCAACCGCCTCAGCGCGGATGCACGATCCCGGTCCCAGGCAATCAGCTTGGCGATCATAGGATCATAGTGCACGCCGACTTCATCGCCTGCCTGCACGCCGCTGTCGATGCGCACGTGCGCATTCGGCTGCGGCTGGCGCAGATGCTCGACGCAGCCGGCGGCCGGAAGAAAGCCACGCGCCGGATCTTCGGCATAGATGCGCGCCTCGATCGCGTGACCGCTGATCGAGAGTTGTTCCTGGGCCAGCGGCAACGCCTCGCCTGAGGCGACACGCAACTGCCATTCGACTAGATCGAGGCCGGTGATCATCTCGGTGACCGGATGCTCGACCTGCAGCCGGGTGTTCATTTCCATGAAATAGAAGCGGCCGCCCTGCTCGGCGATGAATTCCACGGTTCCCGCGCCGACATAGCCCACCGCTTTCGCCGCCGCGACCGCAGCGTCGCCCATTTGCTTGCGGCGTTCTTCGTTCATGCCCGGCGCCGGCGCTTCCTCGAGAATCTTCTGGTGGCGACGTTGCACGGAACAGTCTCGTTCGAACAAGTGCAGGCAGGCACCGTGCATGTCGGCAAACACCTGCATCTCGATATGCCGCGGACGCGCGAGATATTTTTCGATCAGCACCCGGTCATCGCCGAAAGACGAGGCAGCCTCCCGCTTCGCCGAAGCCAGCGCCTCGGCGAACTCGGCTGCCTGATTCACCACGCGCATGCCTTTGCCGCCACCGCCGGCGGAGGCCTTGATCAGCACCGGATAGCCGATGCGCCCGGCTTCTTTTGCGAGCGTTGCGGGCTCCTGCGCGTCGCCGTGATAGCCGGACACCAGCGGCACGCCGGCCTTCTCCATCAACGCCTTCGCGGCCGATTTCGAACCCATCGCTTCGATTGCGGTGGGCGGCGGCCCGATGAACACGACACCGGCCTGCTGGCAGGCGCGCGCAAAGTCCGCATTCTCGGACAAGAAGCCATAGCCCGGATGAATCGCCTGGGCGCCGCTTTTCTTCGCGACATCGAGTATGCGGTCGCCGCGCAGATAGGATTCGCGCGGGTGCGCAGGGCCGATCAGCCAGGCTTCATCGCAACTGGCGACATGCAAGGCCCGCGTGTCAGCCTCGGAATACACTGCCACCGTGCGGATGCCGAGCCGCTTGGCGGTGCGCGCGACACGGCAGGCAATCTCGCCTCTGTTGGCTATGAGTATCTTCTCAAACATCTGAAGTTCCAGAGCGAACCACGGAGAACACGGAGAAAGTCCAGGCCCCAGATCCTGCATTTGAACAACCGGGGAAGATTGCTTTGCCGACGGCCCCCGATTCGGTATTTCCTCCATGCCCTTAAGGCGCAGCACTTACGGCCGAAGCTGCCGTGTCCTAAAAGGGTACTCCACGCTTCGCGAGGGTATCCGTGGTGAAAGGTTTTCATTTCCAGTTCGGTTTGCGTTTCTCGAAGAAGGCGGCAAGGCCTTCCTGCCCTTCGCTCTCGACGCGTATGGCGGCTATGCGCCGCGCGGTTTCGGCCGACAGTGCATCGTCCATGGGTCGCCGACCCACATCCGCGATCAGTTTTTTGGCGGCAGCCAGTGCCTGCGGCCCGCCTTTGAGCAGTTGTCCGGCAATTTTCGCTACGGCTTCGTCGAGTGCGCCGCTGTCGACGACATCGTGCACGAGGCCGATACGCCTGGCTTCCACGGCGTCGAATCGCTCCGCAGTCAGGAAATAGCGTCGCGCCTCGCGCTCGCCGATCGCCGCGATGACATACGGACTGATGACCGACGGAATCAAGCCGAGACGGACTTCCGAGAGCGAGAAAACTGCTTCCGTGCCGGCGATCGCGATATCGCAGCAGGCTACCAGGCCGACGCCGCCGCCGAATGCTGCGCCCTGCACTCTCGCAACCGTCGGCTTTTTCACGCCATCGAGCGTACGCATCAGGCCCGCGAGCGCCATGGCGTCCCGAAGATTCTCCTCCTCGGAGTACTTCGCCATGCGCCGCATCCAGTTGAGGTCAGCTCCAGCGGAAAAGCTCTTGCCGTTGGCCGCGAGCACGATGACCCGGGCTTCCGGCAACTGGTCGAGACGGCGCAGTTCTGCGGTCAGCGCGGCGACGAGAGCATCGTCGAAGGCGTTATGCACATCGGGACGATTCATGCGTATCGTCGCAACGCCATCCCTGATATCGGTTTGCAACATTCCTTGATTCATCCCATAAAAAACATTTCACCACGGATACCCTCGCGAAGCGTGGAGTACCCTTTTAGGACACGGAGGAAAAACAAAACGACGAAAAGCCGATCGGCGTTAAAAGGAAGGTGCCTGTTCGCAACCTGCGCCGCCAACTTTTGCCGCGAGGGATCATCATCAGTGAATACAGTGTAACCCGTGCATTTTTTTGCTCTTGCCTCTCCTCCGTGTCCTCCGTGGTTCATCGCAGTTTTTAGGTTCATGGGTCTTCGGTCTCGTCAGTCCGGCGCAAAACGCTTGGCCACTTCTTCGAGCATGACTTCGGTGGCACCGCCGCCGATCGCCAGCACGCGCGCGTCGCGCGCCTGCCGCTCGATGGCCGATTCGCGCATGTAGCCCATGCCGCCGTGGAATTGCTGGCAGGTGTAAACCACCTCGTTCGCCAGTTCCCCGGTCAGTGCCTTCAGCATCGAGACTTCACGTACGCATTCGCGCTCCTGCGCAGCGAGCCAGCCGCAGTGATAGAGAAACTGCCGCGCTGCGTGGGTCTTTGCTTCGAGCATGGCCAGGCGCTGGCGTATGACCTGTTTGTCGAACAACACGCTGCCGAAGGCCTTACGGCTCTTCACATATTCGATCGTCAGCCGCAGCGACGTCAAAGCATTGCCGACCGCCATTGCCGCGGCCGCAATGCGCTCCCGCTGAAAATTCTTCATCACCGCATAGAATCCCGCGTTCTCTTCGCCCAGCAGATTCTCCTCGGGCACGCGGCAGTCTTCGAAGACCAACTCCGCGGTGTCAGAACACAGCCAGCCGGTCTTGTTGAGCGCTCGGCCAACGCGAAAGCCGGAGGTGCCTTTCTCGACGATGAACATGGAAATGCCGCGGGAACCCTTTGCGTCCGGGCCGGTGCGCGCCGCAACGAAATACAGATCGGCGTGCACGCCGTTGGTGATGAACATCTTGGCGCCGTTCAATACCCAGTCAGTCCCATCGCGCCGGGCACGGGTGCGAATGCCGGCAACGTCGGATCCGGCATCCGGTTCGGTCACCGCAACCGCGGTAATCCGTTCGCCGCGAATGATCGCAGGCAGATACTTTTCCAGTTGCGCCCGGGACCCGGCGTTCACCAGATGCGGCGAGGCCATGTCTGAGTGCACCAGTGCCGTGACGATGAATCCGCCGAAAGTACTGCGCGACAGTGCTTCGGCGAACACCAGCGAGGTCAGCGCATCGGCTTCCGAACCGCCGTATTCGGCGGGGTAAGTAATGCCGAAAAAACCCAGCTCGCCCATCTTGCGCAAGACTTCGCGCGGGACATAGCCCTGTTCTTCCCATGTCGTGCCATGCGGTTCGACTTCCTTGGCGATGAAGCGCGCAACCTGCTCGCGCAGCGCGACATGCTCTTCGGTGAGATAGATCGATTCCATGTTCCGTTATGCGGCGCGTGCGTCCACAATCTACATCCGGAACACGCCGAAGCTGGTCTTTTCGATCGGCGCGTTGAGCGCCGCCGACAGGCCGAGACCGAGCACCATGCGGGTATCGGCCGGATCGATCACGCCATCGTCCCACAATCTGGCGCTGGCGTAGTAAGGATGGCCCTGGAGTTCGTACTGCGCGCGGATCGGCGCCTTGAAAGCCTCTTCGTCTTGGCTGCTCCAGGTCTTGCCGGCTTTTTCGAGGCCGTCGCGCCTGACCTGCGCAAGCACGCTCGCGGCCTGCTCGCCGCCCATCACCGAGATACGCGCGTTCGGCCACATCCACAGAAAGCGCGGCGAATAGGCGCGGCCGCACATGCCGTAGTTGCCCGCGCCGAAACTGCCGCCGATGATGACGGTGAACTTCGGCACGCGCGCGCAGGAAACGGCGGTTACCAGCTTGGCGCCGTCCTTGGCGATGCCGCCGGCCTCGACCTTCCTCCCGACCATGAAGCCGGTGATGTTCTGCAGGAACACCAGCGGGATGCCGCGCTGCGCGCACAGTTCGATGAAGTGCGCGCCTTTCAACGCGGATTCCGAGTACAGGATGCCGTTGTTGGCGACGATGCCGACCGGATAACCGCATAGGTGCGCGAAACCGCATACCAGCGTGGTGCCGTAGAGCGGCTTGAATTCGTCGAGTTCGCTGCCATCGACGACGCGCGCGATGACTTCGCGAACGTCGAAGGACTTGCGCGTGTCGGCGGGGACGATGCCGTGCAGTTCCGCCACGTCGTACAGCGGCTCGCGCGGTTGACGCAGGTCGAGCCGGACTTCCTTCCTGCGATTCAGATGGGAAACGATACGCCGCGTAAGCTCCAGCGCATGGGGATCGTCGTTCGCATAGTGATCGGCCACCCCCGACACGCGCGCATGCACGTCCGCACCTCCCAGCTCTTCCGCACTGACGATTTCGCCGGTGGCCGCTTTCACCAGCGGCGGACCGGCGAGGAAGATCGTGCCTTGGTTCCTGACGATGATCGACTCGTCGGCCATCGCCGGTACGTAGGCGCCGCCGGCGGTGCACGATCCCATCACGCAGGCGATCTGCGGGATGCCGAGTGCGGACATGTTGGCCTGGTTGTAGAAGATGCGGCCGAAATGATCACGGTCGGGAAAGACTTCGTCCCAGGTCGGCAGATTCGCGCCGCCGGAATCGACCAGATAGATGCATGGCAAATGGTTCTGCTGCGCAATCTCCTGCGCGCGCAGGTGCTTCTTCACGGTCATCGGGAAATACGTACCGCCCTTCACCGTCGCATCATTCGCAACCACGACGCACTCGCGCCCGGACACCCGTCCCACTCCGGTAACGATTCCCGCGGCCGGCACCTGGTTGTCGTACATGTTCCAGGCCGCCAGTTGCGACAATTCCAGGAAAGGTGAACCAACGTCCAGCAACCGGCGAACGCGTTCGCGCGGCAGCAGTTTGCCGCGGCCGACGTGTTTTTCGCGGGCGGCTTCGCCACCGCCCTTGCCGACGAGGCCGATCTTTTCGCGCAGATCGGACACCAGGGCCGACATCGCCTCCCGTCCGGCCTTGAATTCCGGTGAGCGCGGATTGAGTTTGGTCTGGATCGCGGTCATCGTGGATCAAGGTCGCTTTGGAAGGGGATGGCCCGGCAGGAGTTGATACGGATGTTTCCAGCGCGGCTCGGAGCGGATGCGTTGAAGCCAATCGCGGACGTTCGGATACTGATTCCAGTCCACACCGAGTTCGTCTTCGAAGAAGAGATAGGCGCAGCCGGAAATATCCGCGATCGAGAGCCGGTCTCCGACAAGGTAGCGCCGGCCGGACAGATGGGCCTCCAGGATCTTCCAGCTCGCTTCAGCGCGTTTGCGGAACTCCTCGACGACCACCGGATTCGGGTTCGGCATGAGTACGCGCAGGAAACGGTAAGTCGCCGTGTAACTGGTGAGCTTGTGGTTGTCCCAGAACAGCCAGCGCAGGATCTCGCGGCGCTCGTTGTTATCGTTCCAGCCGTATTTTCCGAACTGCTCGATCAGATAGTCGAGGATGACGCCGGACTGGGTCAGGTGTTGCCCCTTGTGCTCCAACACGGGAACTTCACCCATGACGTTGATCTGGCGGTATGCAGGCGTTCTGGTTTCGCCGTTGAAGAAATCGACGAAACGCGGAGTCCAGTCCGCCCCGACCAGTTCGAGGTACAGCGCCGGCTTGTAGGAATTCCCCGATTGCGCGAAACCGTAAAGCAGATACTCGGTCATCACCTCACCAGCCCCCGTTCTGCAGCCAGCGATCGACGTGTTCGAGACGATCGAAGCCCCAGAACGGTTCACCGTCAACGACGATGTAAGGCGAGCCGAACACGCCGCGCTGAATGGCGGCCTCGGTTTCGACCTTGAGTTTTTCCTTCATCACCGGATCGGCGATAACGTCGAGAACCTTCTGCCGGTCGAGACCGACGGACGCGGCGACCTCGGCCGTCGTTTCCGGACTGGAGATGTCGCGGTCGTCGACCATGTAGGCGCGATACAACGCAAGCGTGACCTCTTCCTGCCTAGCTGCGCCCTGCGATTCAAGCGAATAGATGACCCTGGCCGGCGACTGACCCGCGATCGGAAACTTGCTTGGCAGTTTGAACGGGACTTTGAACAGCCGCGCCGAGCGTTCCATGTCGCGGCGGCTGTAGTCGCCCTTCAGCGGCGCACTGGGCAGCGGCACGCCGCCGGTCACTTTGAACACCACGCCGAGCAGGATCGGTTTCCATTCGACGCTGCGGCCGTGTTTCGCCGCGAGGGCGGAGATCTTCGTCGCGGCCATGTAGCCGTAGGGCGAAGCGAAGTCGTAGTAGAACTGGACCGGATTGGCCATATCTCTTATCTATCCTCTGATCTGCCACTTACCGAAATCGAAACCGCAAATCTCAACACGAAGACACAAAGATCACGAAGAAAAGCTAAAACCTCATATTGTTTCTATTTACCTTACTTCGTGTACCCCTCGAGGGGTATTGTGAAGAATCCTTCGTGCCTTCGTGGTAAGCCCTTCGTTCTGTTTTCGTCTGTGTCCCTAAGATCTCGGTGGGAAAGTCGTATTGTTCAATTTCGCAACCGCCGGCACCAGCGATGCCACCAGATGCTCCGGTCCGCCGAAACCCAGATTCACGGCCTGGGTCAGCGTCTGCAGCGTGGCCGCCGCCATCGCGCCGGCGACGCCGAATTCCATTGCCATCTGGTTGTAGTAGCGCACGTCCTTGAGCGCGTTGGCGAGACCGAACTTCATGCCGCCGAAATCGCCTTCCACCGCCTTGCCCGCCAACATCTGGAAGATCCCGGAATTGGCCGCGCCGCTGGAAACCAGCGCGAAATACTTCTTCGGATCCACGCCGAGCTTGGCACAGGCGCTCAGCGCTTCGGCTATCAGCACCATCTGGCCGATCGCAGCGCAATTGTTGATCAGTTTGATCTTGTGGCCGGCGCCGACTTCACCGACGTGGAAAATGTTCTCGCAGAACGCCTTCAGCACCGGCTCGATTTCCCCGAAAGTCGCATCGTCCGCGCCGACCATGGTGTTCAGCCGGCCTTGTTCCGCTTCCACCGGGGTACGGGCCAGCGGCGCATCCGCGAAGCGCACGCTTTTCGCTTTGAGGTCCGCCGCGATCTTCAGCGTTGAACCGGGCTGGCTGGTCGAGGTGTCCACAACGATCTGGCCGGAAGCGGCAATGTCGAGAATGCCGCCCTTCCGATAAATCAGATCTTCCACCTGCGGCGATCCGGTCACGCACAGGAAGACGATCTCACTGACTTTGACCAGTTCCGCAACGTCCTTCGCTTCCTTCGCGCCGCGCTTGATCAAGTCCTCGACCGGCGCGCGATTCTTGTGGCCGAGCACGGTCATCGGGAAACCTTTCTCCACCAGGTTCTTCGCCATGCCGTGGCCCATCAGGCCGACGCCGATGAAGCCTATTTTTTTATTCGCCATTCCATCTCCTCTCCTGCTCAGATCAACACCCAACACGGAGGCACAGAGGGCACGGAGAACACAGAGAACTAAAAAGCAATGACGGAAAGAGATGACCGCAACTCACCCCTGGAGTCAAAGCTTCATTTCCCTTCCGTTTTTCTCTGTGTTCTCTAGCTTTTCTCTGTGCCTTAAGGTGAAACACTTACGGCTGAAGCCGCTGTGTTGGGTTTAAATTAGTTCAACAGCCATGGCAGTGGCTTCCCCGCCGCCTATGCACAGGCTCGCGACGCCGCGTTTCAAACCATTCTTCCTAAGCGCGCCGATCAGCGTGACCAGGATGCGCGCGCCGGACGCACCGATCGGGTGTCCCAGTGCGCAGGCCCCGCCGTGGATGTTCACTTTCTCGTGCGCCAGCTTGTGCTCCCGCATCGCGGCCATGGTCACCACCGCGAATGCTTCGTTGATCTCGTAGAGATCCACTTTGCGCGCCGTCCAGCCGGTCTTGTCGAACAGTTTCTGGATCGCGCCCACCGGCGCGGTCGTGAACAAACCCGGTTCCTGCGCGTGCGTCGAATGACCGACGACGGTCGCGAGCGGCTTCAAGCCCAGCTTGTCGGACGTCGAGCGCCGCATCATGACCATCGCCGCGGCACCGTCCGAGATCGAACTGGAATTCGCCGCAGTGACGGTGCCATCCTTGCGAAACGCGGGTTTGAGCAACGGAATCTTGTCGAAGTTGGCCTTGAACGGCTGTTCGTCGTGCTCGATGAAACGCTCGTCCTTGCCGGCCTTGATGGCCATCGGTACGGTTTCCCAGGCGAACGAACCGTCCTTGTTCGCTTTCTGCGCGCGCTCCAGCGAGGTAATCGCAAAACGGTCCTGCTCCTCGCGCGTGAAAGCGAACTTCGTCGCGCAGTCCTCGGCGAAGGTCCCCATCAGCCGTCCCTTGTCGTAGGCGTCCTCCAGTCCGTCGAGAAACATATGGTCGATCACCTGCTGGTGGCCCATCCGGTAGCCGGTGCGCGCCTTCGGCAACAGGTAAGGCGCGTTGCTCATGCTCTCCATGCCGCCTGCCACCATGATGTCGTTCGTGCCGGCGGCCAGCAGGTCATTGGCGAACATCGCGGCCTTCATACCTGATCCGCACATCTTGTTGACGGTCGTGCAGCCCGCGGACAGCGGCAGTCCGGCCCCGAGCGAGGCCTGGCGCGCCGGCGCCTGCCCTTGGCCCGCCGGCAGCACGCAGCCCATGATGACTTCCTGCACTTGCTCCGGCTTCATGCCGGCGCGCTCCAGCGCGGCACGGATGGCTGCGGCACCCAGTTGCTGCGCTGCGAAGTCCTTCAGTTCGCCCTGCATCGCGCCCATGGGGGTGCGCGCGACAGAAACGATGACGATCGGGTCGGTTGCCATGACATTAGTCTCCTTGTTGCAAATTGGCGCCGGGGCCGAAGCGGCGCCGGAAGCGCAACGTCTCGGGATAGGGAAACACATCTTCGACATGCCCCGCCGCGATCCGGCGCTGCGTGGCCGTCCAGAAATCGGCATCGAGCAGTTCCCGATGACGTTCAAGAAATACTTCGCGTACACGGGAATCGCCCAGCAGGAAAGCCGCGAATTCCTCCGGGAAGATGTCGTCGGCTCCGACCGGGTACCAGGGTTCGGCGGCGAACTCGTCCTCCGGCGTGCGCGGCTGCGGCATGCGGCGAAAGTTGCAGTCCGTCATGTAGGCGATTTCGTCGTAGTCGTAGAACACGACGCGGCCAAAGCGCGTTACACCGAAATTCTTGAACAGCATGTCGCCCGGGAAAATATTCGCCGCAGCGAGTTGCCGGATCGCATCGCCGTATTCGCGGACCGCATGTACCAGCTTGTCATCGCCGGCGTCGTCCAGGTACATGTTCAGCGGGATCATGCGGCGCTCGATATACAGATGTTTCACGATCAGCGTGTCTCCTTCTTCTTCGATCACCGAGGGTGCCAGGCGCCGCAATTCCTCCAGCAACTCCGCAGCGAAGCGTTCCTTCGGGAACGCCACATCCGCATACTCGAGCGTGTCGGCCATGCGCCCGACGCGGTCGTGATACTTGACCAGCAGATACTTGTCCTTGACCTGCTGGCGCGTGGTGTCCTTCGGCGGCGAGATGACATCCTTGATGACCTTGAACACGTACGGATAGGACGGCAACGTGAACACCAGCATGACCAGCCCGCGTATGCCCGGCGCGGCTACGAACCTGTCGCCGGAATGTTTCAGGTGATGCAGGAAATCGCGGTAGAAGAGCGTCTTGCCGTGCTTCTGCAGGCCGAGCACCGTGTAGATCTCTGCGGCCGGCTTGTTCGGCAGCAGGCTCTTCAAAAATTCCACATAACCCGACGGCACTTCCATATCCACCATGAAATAGGCGCGGCTGAATCCGAACAGGATGGCCAAGTACTCGCCGTCGAGCAGGATGGTATCGAGATAAATGCTGCCGTCGCCATTGCGCAGGATCGCGATCGCGAACGGGATTTCGCGATTGCCGTTGACGATCTTTCCTATCACGTATGCACCCTTGTTGCGGAAGAATGGCGACGAGAGCACCTGGATCTGGTGATTGGCTTCCAGCACGATCGGTCGCCCGAGGTGCGCACGCACGGCGCGCAGCAGCCAGCGGGTATCGCGGTTCAGATTCCGGAATGGGTTGCGCAAACCGAAGTCGCGCAGGACTCGCGCAATAGTTGCGCGCAGGCCGTCCCTGGATGGGTAGTAGCTTCGATACGTGGGCGGATCGGAATCGATGTGCTCGGTCGACAGCGCTGGACGCACGAACAGGAAATCGTTGTGATAGTAATTGCGATGCAGAATGCGGCAGGTCACCGAATTAAAGAAGCTTTCGGCCAGTTCCGGCTGCTTGTGATTGGTCAGCAACCCGGTGTAATGAAGTTTCACCTGCTGCCAGATCGCATCCGGGAGCTGATCGGTGTTGAAGCGCCGCTGCAGGTATTCGACCGTTTCCGTGATGCGGCGATCGTAGAACTGGATGCGCTCGCGCGAGATGCGCTGGATTTCCGTCCATTGTCCCGCCTCGAACAGGGATTTCGCATAGCGGCTGGTTTCGCGAAACAGGCGGTAGTGGCGGTTGAAGCCGTCAAGCGTGCCCTGCGCGATGAGAAACGCGAGATCCTGTTGTGTCTGATTCGTGACAGCGGTCATGCGCGAGGCGTTATCGGGTTTCGTTGAAAAGCTCGCGGCCGATCAGCATGCGCCGGATTTCCGAAGTTCCCGCGCCGATTTCGTAGAGCTTCGCGTCGCGCCAGAGCCGACCGGTGGCGTATTCGTTGATGTAGCCGTTGCCGCCAAGTGCCTGGATCGCTTCGCCCGCCATCCAGGTCGCTTTTTCCGCTGCGTACAAAATGGCGCCCGCCGAATCCTTGCGGGTTGTGCGGCCGCGATCGCAGGCTCTCGCCACGGCATAGACATACGCTTTGCAGGCATTCATCGTCGTATACATGTCGGCGACTTTGCCTTGCATGAGCTGGAACTCGCCGATCGATTGGCCGAACTGCACGCGCTGGTGCAGGTAGGGCATGACGACATCCATGCACGCCTGCATGATGCCGACTGGTCCGCCGGCTAGCACGGTGCGCTCGTAGTCCAGGCCGCTCATCAGCACCTGCACGCCGCGGTTGACTTCGCCCAGCACGTTTTCCGCCGGCACTTCGCAATCGCGGAATACCAGTTCGCAGGTATTCGAACCGCGCATGCCGAGCTTGTCGAGTTTCTGCGCGGTGGAGAAGCCCTTGAAGGATTTCTCGATCAGGAAAGCGGTGATGCCCTTCGGCCCGGCGGCGACATCGGTCTTCGCGTAAACCACCAGTACGTCGGCGTCCGGTCCGTTCGTGATCCACATCTTGTTACCATTGAGAACGTAAAGGTCGCCCCGCTTGTCCGCGCGCAGCTTCATGCTGACCACGTCGGAACCGGAGTTCGGCTCGCTCATCGCCAGCGCGCCGACGTGCTCGCCGGAAATCAGCCGGGGAAGATAGTGGCGCTTCTGCGCTTCGGTTCCGTTGCGGCCGATCTGGTTCACGCACAGGTTGGAGTGCGCGCCGTAGGACAATCCGACCGAGGCCGAGGCACGCGAAACCTCTTCCATCGCCACCACATGCGCAAGATAGCCCAGGCTGGTGCCGCCGTACTCTTCTCCAACGGTGATGCCGAGCAAGCCCAGGTCCCCCAGCTTGCGCCACAAGTCCATCGGGAATTCGTTGCGCTGGTCTGTATCCGCGGCACGCGGCGCGATCTCGTGGGCCGCGAAGTTCTGCACGGTGTCGCGCAGCATTTCGATGTCCTGCCCGAGATCGAAATCGAGAGTGGGGAAGGAAGCCATCGCTAGTTTCTCCGGACTGTTCATAGATCTGGCCTTCCGCGCATGGTCATCAGGGTCTGCAGCAGCGTGGCGCAAAGCGTTTCGCGTCCGCCTTTCATCACAAAAGCGTCGACTTGCGAAACCACCAGTGTGCGCCCCGACTTCAACACACGTCCGTGCGCGATCAGCAGGTCGCCATCGCCGGGCGCAAGCAGATTCATCTTGTACTCGACCGTCAGCACGCTGGCATCCTCGGGCATAAGCGTGAAGCCCGCATAGCCGCCTGCCGAGTCTGCGATGGTACCGATGATGCCGCCGTGAAAATAGCCATGCTGCTGGGTTAACTCGGGTTTGAACGGGAGCTGGATTTCGCATTCGCCCGGCGCCAGCCGCGTCAGCTTCGCGCCGAGCAGTGTCATGACCTGCTGACGGTCGAAGCTCGATTGAACGCGCTCCGCATACGCAGGATTTCTGGGCTCGAAGCCGGGCATGCGACCTCCGTTGAAGGCCGACTTTAATTGACGTTTACGTCAACGTCAATTTGTTATTGCTTTTGACAGGCAAAGTATTGCCGGTCAGTTAGTTAGTAGCGGTCAATGCAGCACAGGCCGAGCAGTTCACACACTTGCCAAACAGCCCGATTTGTTGCGCAACAAATAATGAAAATCAACTATTTGCATGTCCTTTCCGAGCAATCTTCACCTTCCGCGGCGAGGTTTTGTCGTTGCCATCCAGGAATTTGCGGCACTGCTCTTCGAACGCAGCAATTTCACCCAGCACGACTTCTATGTCTTCGCGTTGCTGTTCCAGAATGCTGCGGCGTTTCCGCAGCACCTGCTGGAGACGCTCGACCTGTGCGTGCTCGTCTTTCGCCGCGTCGTACATGTCGATCAGTTCACGGATTTCGGACAGCGACAATCCCAGCCGTTTTCCGCGCAACGTGAGTTTCAGGCGCACCTTGTCGCGATTGCCGTAGACCCGGTTGCGGCCTGCGCGCGTGGGGGCGATCAGTCCGTGGTCTTCGTAGAAACGGATCGCGCGAGTGGTCAGGCCGAATTCGCGTGCGAGTTCCGTAATAGTGTAAGTAGCGTCGGCCATACGTGCGGCAGTTTACGTAAGCGTCAAGTAGAATCCAACTATAGCGCGGCCCATCCTTTCACTGGTATCAGTTCATGCAGACATCCGTTCTCCCGGCGGCCGTCGACGTTGCCAACTCGATGAGTTTCCCTTTCGCACAACCGCCAACTGCCGGCAGCGTTTGCGAGGTTGCACCCGGACTCTACTGGCTACGCATGCCGCTGCCGTTCGCGCTGAATCACATCAATCTCTGGCTGTTGCGCGACGCCGAAGGGTGGACCGCGGTGGACTGCGGTATCGGCCTGGACGATACGCGGGCTCATTGGGAGACGATCTTCGCCAAAGTCCTCGGCGGTGCGGCGATGACGCGCGTACTGGTGACGCATTTCCATCCCGACCATTTCGGCAACGCCGGCTGGCTTACGCAGCGCTTCGCGGCGCCGCTGTGGATGACCGAGACGGAATACCTGACTGCCCATGCGCAATACGAGACGCTGGCCGGGTTCGGGTCGGATGCGACCGCGGCCCTGTTTTCGGAACACGGTCTCGATGCGGAACGCGTGTCGGGCATCTCCAGGCGAGGCAATTCGTACCGCAAGGTCGTGGGAGAACCGCCAAGCCGCTTCGTGCGCATGCTGGACGGCGACGAAATCGAGATAGGCGGCAACGCATGGCGCGTAATCATCGGTTACGGCCATGCTCCCGAGCACGCCGCGCTCTACTGCAAGTCGCTCGGCGTGCTGATATCGGGCGACATGCTCTTGCCGAAGATCAGCACCAACATCAGTGTCTGGCCGACCAAGCCGGAGAGCGATCCTCTCAGGCTGTTCCTGCGCTCGATCGATCGCTTCACCGAACTTCCCGCCGATACGCTGGTGCTTCCGTCGCACGGCCTTCCCTTCCGCGGCGCGCATCACCGCGTGCAAATGCTGCATGACCATCATCGCGACCGTTTGGCGGAGGTGCTCGAGTCCTGTTCACAACCTCGTTCCGCGGCGGACCTGCTGCCGGTGCTGTTCCGGCGCACGCTCGACACGCATCAGACCTTTTTCGCCATGGGCGAGTCGATCGCACACCTGAATTACCTCTGGCTTCAGGGAAAGCTTTCGCGATCGCGCGATGCCGATGGCGTTTACCGCTTCCTCAGGCAGGTCAGATGAAAGTCGCGGGGGTTCCGTACCGCAGCGTCTGGCGCGAAGCAGAGCGCGTCGCAATTGTCGACCAGACGCGCTTGCCCTTCGAATTCCATACGCTGCGGCTTTCCGACTGCGATGAAATCGCGCATGCGATCCGTTCGATGCAGGTGCGTGGCGCTCCGCTGATCGGGACGACCGCCGCTTATGGCATCGCGCTGGCGATGTCTGCCGACGCTTCCGACGCCAACTTGCAGCTTGCTGCGGAGCTGCTCGGCAACGCGCGCCCGACTGCGGTGAACCTGCGCTGGGCGATCGAGCGCATGACCCGACGGATGCAAACGATCATGTCGCCGGCTCGCGCCGATGCGGCCTGGATGGAAGCGGAGAAAATTGCAGACGAAGACGTAGCGTGCAATCTGTCCATCGGCCGCTATGGACTGGAATTACTCCGTGGCGTTGCAAACCGGAAGGGCAGTGTAAATGTGCTGACGCATTGCAATGCCGGCTGGCTGGCGACGGTGGATGTCGGCACGGCGCTCGCTCCGATTTATATCGCGCACGACGAAGGCATTCCGGTTCATGTCTGGGTTGACGAAACCCGGCCGCGCAACCAGGGGTTGCTGACCGCGTGGGAACTTTCCCAGCATGGCGTGCCGAATACGCTGATCGCCGACAACGCCGGCGGACACCTGATGCAGCACGGGCAGGTGGATCTCGTGATCGTCGGTGCCGATCGCGTCACGGCAGCGGGAGACGTCTGCAACAAGATCGGCACCTACCTTAAGGCGCTTGCCGCTAAAGATTGCGCTGTTCCGTTCTATGCCGCCGTTCCCTCACCGACCATCGACTGGGACATCCATGACGCTTTGCGGGAAATCCCGATCGAGGAGCGCAGCAGCGCAGAAGTGACGACGATGCAGGCGATGGACTCCGACAATCGGATCGCGCACGCGCGGATCGCGCCGGATGGGACGCATACGGCCAATCCGGCCTTCGATGTCACGCCCGCGCGGCTGGTCACGGCGATCATCACTGACCGTGGTATCGCACCGGCGAGCTGGGAAGGCCTTCATGACCTGTATCACAGGAAGGTCGCCTGAACATGACCGAACTGCACCTGAGAAAGCAGATCATCGCTACTGCACTTCGGATGAACTCTCTCGGCATCAATCGCGGCAAGTCGGGCAATGTCAGCGCGCGCTGGAAAGATGGCTTTCTGGTAACGCCTTCCGAATTACCCTACGAGGAAACGAAGCCGACCGATATCGTCTTCATCGACGGGAAGGCTAAGGCAAAAGGGAAACGCGCGCCTTCTTCCGAATGGCGTTTCCACTTCGATATCTATCGGCACAAGAGTGACGTCAACGCAGTGGTTCACACGCACTCGAGCTTCGCGACGACGCTGGCCTGTCTCGGGATGGCCGTTCCGGCTTTCCACTACATGGTGGCTGTGGCCGGCGGCAACAGCATACGCTGCGCGCCTTACGCAACCTTCGGCACGCAAACGCTTTCCGACAATGCGCTCGGGGCACTGGGGGGCCGCAAGGCGTGCCTGCTGGCGAACCACGGCATGATTGCAACCGGCGAGAGCCTCCAGGGCGCGCTGGCGCTGGCCGTCGAGGTCGAAGCGTTGTGCGAGCAATACTGGCGCGCGCTGCAGATCGGCAAGCCCGATCTCCTGTCCGATGACGAGATGGCCGTCGTCGTGGAAAAGTTCAAGACTTACAACACGCAAGCGCGCTAAATCGTCATCGGGCTTGCACTGTTTCGAACTTCGCCCTAGCTTAGCCACATGGCCGAAGAAAAACCCGCCCAGCCCGCATCCACCGATCCGACCGACATCGCGAGAATCTTCGCGGAAATTGCGCTGCGCAGCAAACATCTGGTCGAAACCCGCCTCGCCGAACAGGCCAGGCATGCCGGTGAGGAGCCGACCGATGAACTCGGTGTCGGCAAGGCCTTCTCCGAACTCGCGGGCAAGCTGATGAGCGATCCGTTCAAGCTGGCGGAGATGTCGCTGCGCATGTGGCAGGACTATTTCTCGCTCTGGCAGAACACCGTGCTCAAGGCCTCGGGCGGCGAAGCGCCAGCAGTGGCGGAACCCGGCAAGTCAGACAACCGTTTCACGAGCGCGTTGTGGCAGAACAACCTGGTGTTCGATTACATCAAGCAGTCGTATCTGATCGCCGCGCAGAATATCCAGAAATCGGTGTCTGAAGTCGAAGGGCTCGATCCCCAGACGGCGCGCAAGGTGAAGTTCTTCACCCGGCAGTACATCGACGCGCTCGCGCCGACCAATTTCGTGTTGACCAATCCGGAGGTGCTTAAAACCACGATCGAGACCGGCGGCAAGAATCTGCTTGACGGCCTCAATCATCTGCTGCAGGACATCGATCGCGGCGACGGCAAGCTGGCCATCAGTATGACCGACCCCAAAGCGTTCAAGATGGGCGAGGACGTCGCCAGCACGCCCGGCAAGGTGGTATTCCAGAATGACCTGATGCAGCTGATCCAGTACCAGCCGACCACGAGCGAGGTCTACAAGACTCCGCTGCTGATTGTGCCGCCCTGGATCAACAAGTATTACATCCTCGACCTGCGGGAGAAGAATTCCTTCATCCGCTTCGCGCTGGACCAGGGCATCACGGTATTCGTGATTTCCTGGGTGAACCCGGACGAAAAGCACGCGAACAAGACCTTCGACGATTACCTGCTGGAGGGTCCGCGCGCCGCGCTGGATGCGATAGAAAAAGCGACCGGCGAACACGAGATCAACATGATCGGCTATTGCCTGGGCGGCACGCTCACCGCGTCCCTGCTGGCGTGGATGGCAGCAAAAGGTGAACGCCGGGTGAAAAGCGTTACCTTTTTCACCACGCTGATCGATTTCTCGGAACCCGGCGAACTGGGCGTGTTCGTCGACGAGGAAGCGGTCGACAACCTCGAGAAGAAAATGGCGGAGCGAGGCTACCTGGAGGGCTCCGACATGGCGTCGACCTTCAACATGTTGCGCGCCAACGATCTGATCTGGTCCTTCGTGGTAAACAACTACCTGTTGGGAAAGGAACCGTTTCCGTTCGACCTGCTGTACTGGAATTCGGATGCGACCCGCATGCCGGCAAAGATGCATACTTTCTATTTGCGCAACATGTACATCGGGAACAAATTGCGCGAACCCTGCGGCATTACGCTGGCCGGTGAACCGATAGACCTGTCGAGAATCGATGTCCCGGCCTATTTCATCTCCACGATCGAAGACCACATTGCGCCGTGGAAGACAACTTACCTCGGCGCCCAGTTGTTGAACGGCCCGGTGCGGTTTACGCTCGGCGGCTCCGGCCATATCGCCGGCGTCGTCAACCCGCCGTCGGCAAACAAATACTGGTACTGGACCAACGACAGGCTACGCGATACCGCGGACGAATGGCTGTCCACCGCCGAGAAGCATCCCGGATCCTGGTGGACCGACTGGAGCGCATGGATCGCCGCCTTCGGCGGCGAGAAGGTGACGGCGCGCATCCCCGGCGCCGGACTGAAGCTCATTGAAGACGCGCCGGGCAGTTACGCCAGCCTGCGTCTCGATGCGCCTCCGCCGTCGAAGGAGGCCAAGAAAGCGAAGCCGCGCAGACCTGCAGGCAAGAAGGAACAGCCAGGCGCCGGCCTATGACAGCTTTTCGGACACGAAATCGATGAAGCGCCGCAGCTTCAGCGGCATGTGCTTTCTCGAGGGGTAGTAAAGATAGAAGCCCGGATAGCGCGGGCAGTAGGGTTCGAGCACTTTGCGCAGCCGTTTGTCCCTCAGATACTCCGCCACCGCGCTTTCGTAGGTGTATAGCAGGCCAACGCCTTCGAGCGCAGCCTGCGTCGCCATGACCGCGTCGTTGATCGTGAGATTGCCTTTCGTCTCGAATTCGACGTCGCGTCCTTTGTCGACGAATTCCCAGCGGTAGATTGCGCCGCTGGTGACATAGCGGAAACGAATGCAGTTGTGTTGCTTGAGATCCTCGAGCGTCTTCGGCGGCTTCAAGCGCCGGAAATACTCCGGCGACCCGACTACGACGACCTGGACTTCGCCGCCGACAGGCACGGCCACCATGTCCTTCTGCACCGATTCGCCAAGGCGGATGCCGGCATCGAATCCGTCGCCGACGATATCGGCGAAGCCTTCGTCCAGCGACAGCTCGACCTGGATTTCCGGGTAGCTGGTGAGAAACGCCGGCAGCACCTTGCGGAAAAGCATCACGTAAGCCAGCCGTGAAAGATTGATGCGCAGCAGGCCCGCCGGGCGCTCACGGTAGCGGTTCAGCAGGTCGGTGGCCTCGAGAAGATCCGTGACCGCCCGCGCCATGTTCAACCGTTACCTCGACGCCGGCGGAAACTTCATCGATACCGCCGACCTCTACACCGGCGGCACCAGCGAGCAATGGCTCGGCGAGTTCATCGCGGAGCGCAAGGCCAGGGACCAGGTCGTGCTGGCGAGCAAGTTCAGCTACAACGCGCAACCCGGCAATCCGAATGCCGGCGGCAACGGCCGCAAGAACATCCTGCGTGCGGTGGAGGGTTCGCTACGCCGGCTCAAGACCGACTACATCGACCTCTATCTGCTGCATACCTGGGACCAGGTCACGCCTGCCGAAGAAGTCATGCGCACGTTCGACGATCTGGTCAGCCAGGGCAAGGTGCGCCACGTCGGCTTAAGCGACGTGCCGGCCTGGTATGCATCGCGCGCGCAAACCGTCGCCGAGTTTCGAGGCTATGAGCCGGCGAGCGCACTGCAACTGGAATATTCGCTGGTCGAACGCAACCTGGAATTCGAATACACCCGGCTGGCTGCCGACAACGGCATGGGCATCATGGTGTGGAGCCCGCTGGGCAGCGGTCTGCTGAGCGGCAAATACCGGCCGGGCAAAGATGCTTCGACGCTTGCCCACGGAAGACTGAAGACCATGCAGGGCACCAGCAATCCCGCCTTTGCGAAATTCACCGAACAGAACTGGCGCATCGTGGCCGAACTGGAAGCCGTTGCGAAGGCTGTCGGCCGGCCGATGGCTCAGGTCGCGATCAACTGGGTCGCAAACCGGCCGGCGGTGGCGTCGGTCATCCTCGGCGCAACGAAACTCGCGCAGCTCGACGATACCCTGCAGGCGCTCGATTTCTCCTTGCCGGCCGAGCTCGTCGCGCGGCTCGATGCCGTCAGCGCACCGCAGGTGCGGTTCCCGTACACCTTCTTCAGCAACGAGATCCAGGCGATGCTGCACGGTGGCGCCACCGTGGGCGACAAACCGTCGGGTTATCGTCCGAATGTGCAGGTTGCTGGCACCGGTGCGGGCGTAAGCGCGAGCAAGTAGATTCCATCGCAAACAAAAAAGCCGCAGGGCTGGCACCCTGCGGCTTTATTTGTGCTGCCTGGAACTCAGTTGCGCTCGCGGTCGTTGTGCTTTTCGCGATGGATGCGTCTGCTCTGGCGGTTCTCCGCGGACTGGACGCGCCGTTGCTCGCCGACACCCACATGGCCGTCTGCGGCGGCGCTTGCCTCCTTGCGATCGACGCGTGCCTGTCCGCGCTCGAGGTTTGCGGCCTCGCGGTTGGTCAACGATCCGTTCTTGACGCCGTTTTCAATGCGCTGCTCCTGATTGGCGTTGCGCTGCACGTCGGCTTGCATGCGCTGTGACGACGCGGAATTCGGATTACCGGTCTGGGCGTCGTGCTTCTCGCGATAAATATCCTTGCTCGCCTGATTTTCAGCGCGTTCGATGCGGCGCTTTTCCGCATTGGTCATTTTGCCGTCCCTCAGCGCATTCGATTCCATCTTGTCGATGTGCGATTCTTCGCGCTCGAGCTTGCCGGCTTCCTTCGTCGTCAGTTCGCCGGATTTCAGGCCTTGCTCGATGCGGTTCTGCTGGTTCACGTCGCGCTGCACAACATCGGCGGTGTTCTGCGCATGGGCGGCGGCCGCGATCGTGCACGCGGCAAGTGCGGCGGCGATTGCAGTTAGTCGAATTCGCATTGATTTCTCCTCGCTATCAAAATAGGTCGCGGTAATGGGTCGAGCGCTTTTGCGCCGGCCGGAATTGCAAGTCCAACAACGGAACGCGGGTCGGGCGGTTGACAGGCGTCGCAAGCATCGTTGCCTGTCGTTACGCCACGCCAGCGCGCTCGGGTCCGCCCGGCCATCGGACCTGTTGCCGCGTTTTGGATTCTGTATACAATAATCGGAATTGAGATTTCGAGTCGATCCATGGCGTCCATCAGTCCCATCCGGCTTGTTCCCGACCTGACCGATCAGGTGTACCAGCGCCTGCTCAATGCCATTTGCGATGGCGACCTTGCCCCGGGGGCGCGGCTTACGCAGGAGGATCTGGCCGCCACGCTTCATGTTTCCCGACAGCCTGTCCTGCAGGCATTGCGCATGCTCAAGAAGGACGGCTTCGTGATCGATACCGGCCGCCGCGGGCTGATGGTATTGCCGCTTGGCGCACAGACCCTTTCGCACATATATGAGGTGCGGTCGGCTCTCGACGGACTGGCGGCGCGGCAGGCCGCGCTGTCGAAAAGCCGGATCGACCTGGGCGTGATTGCCGAAGGACGCAAGGCGATCAAGGGTTCACGCATCGGCGCAATGATCGATGCCGACATGCGCTTTCACAATCTGATCTACAGCGCGTCCCGCAATCCGCTGATCGCGCAAAGTGCCAGCCATCACTGGCGGCACATCCGCCGCGCCATGGGTGTGGTGTTGCAGCAGGCGGGGGTGCGCGACACGGTCTGGGATGAACATGAGGCGATCCTCAAGGCCATCAACCGCGGCGATGCGGATCGAGCCGAACGGCTCGCTCGCCGGCACGGCGAGGAAGCCGGACAGCATCTTGTGCAGGAGCTCGGCCGGCACGTGCGCGAAGCGTCCTGATTCGGAACTTGCACAAAAGACCCACTCACATATTTAAAGACCCAGGGAGGAGTCGGATGAAACTCAGCAAAGAGCAAAGCGAACAATTCGACCGCGACGGGTATCTGTTTTTCCCGAGTCTGTTCACGCCCGAAGAGGTCAAAGTTCTGCTGAATGAAGTTCCCGCGCTTTACGCCCAGCGCCGTGCGGAGAACATTCGCGAGAAAGGCAGCGATGCGGTGCGCACCAACTTTGCCGCACACATGTACAACCGCCAGTTCGCGAAACTCGCCCGTCATCCGCGCATGGTCGAGCCGATCCGGCAAATTATCGGTGAGGCGGTGTACATGCATCAGTTCAAGGTCAACGGCAAGATGGCCTTCGACGGCGACGTCTGGCAGTGGCATCAGGACTACGGCACCTGGAAGAACGACGATCAGATGCCCGAGCCGCGGGCGATGAACGTGGCAATCTTCCTCGGCGAAGTGAACGAGTTCAACGGCCCGCTGATGTTCATTCCCGGCAGCCACAAGCTCGGCGTACTCGACGCGCAACACGATACGTCGACCACCAGCTATCCGTTGTGGACCATCAATCACGACACCATCCGCAAGCTGGTCGAACGCGGCGGCATCGTCGCCCCGAAGGGCCCGGCGGGGTCGATGATCCTGTTCCACTCCTGCCTGGTGCATGCATCGAACTGCAACCTGTCGCCGTGGGATCGCATCAACGTCTATCTGAGCCTGTGCGCGGTTTCCAACCACATCCGGCGTTTCAAGCGCCCCGAATACATCGCTCACCGCGACTTCACGCCGATCGAGTGCCTGCCCGATGATTGCCTGGTGAAGGACTACGATGTGTCGCTGCCGTGGAAAGACGGCACGCCCGAAGAAGCGCTCAAACCGCTCGCGGCCGCGTAATCGGAGAACGGAATGAATCTATACGCCAAACTTCGCGAGCGCGAAGCCCAGGGCAAGCCGTTGCGCGTCGGTCTGGTCGGCGCCGGAAAATTCGGCGCCATGTATCTGGCGCAAGTGCCCAAGACACCCGGCCTGCACCTTGCCGGCATCGCGGATCTGTCGCCGGCAAACGCGAAAACCAACCTGCAGCGGGTCGGCTGGAATCCGGAGCGCTATGCCGCTGCATCGCTGGACGCTGCGTTTTCCTCCGGACTCACGCATGTGGGCGACGACTGGCTGGCGCTCATTGCGCATCCGCTGATCGACATCGTCGTCGAAGCCACGGGCAATCCGATCGCCGCGGTCGAACACGCGCTGACCGCATTCAAGCATGGCAAGCATGTAGTGATGGTTACCGTGGAAGCGGACGCGATGTGCGGACCGCTGCTGGCGCGACGCGCCACGGAAGCGGGCGTGGTCTACAGCCTGGCCTATGGCGACCAGCCTGCGCTGATTTGCGATCTCGTCGACTGGGCGCGCGCAG
This sequence comes from Betaproteobacteria bacterium, assembly GCA_016194905.1. Classification (NCBI taxonomy): domain Bacteria; kingdom Pseudomonadati; phylum Pseudomonadota; class Betaproteobacteria; species Betaproteobacteria bacterium. Next base: position 346,325 of record JACQAP010000019.1, on the reverse strand, counting down.
CCGGCTTCAACGTGGTTGCCGCGGGCCGTGGTCACAAGTGGTTGCCGCACTTCGTGCAGTCGACGCCGGAAACGGTGTGGGGCTACTACGGGCTGACGACGGAGCAGGCAAGGATCGGCGGGCTGAATCCGAAAATGTTCAATTCTTTCCTCGATGGTTCGAAGCCGGCCATCGAGAGCACCGCCGTGTGCAATGCGACCGGGCTCACGCCCGCGCCTTACGGCTTGCTTTTTCCGCCCGCGAGCGTCGATGATATTCCCAACGTGATGCGCCCGAAATCCGAAGGCGGACATCTGCATCACAAGGGCCAGGTGGAGGTGATCTCGTCGCTCGAGACCGACGGGCGGGCCATTCCCTACGACATTCGTTTCGGGGTATTCGTGGTGTTCGAAGGCGAGACGGAATACATCCGCAACTGTTTCAAGGAATACATGGTGCGCACCGACTCTTCGGGCCGCTATGCCTGCCTGTACAAGCGCTGGCACCTGATCGGCCTGGAAGTAGGGATCTCGGTCGCTTCGGTCGGTCTGCGCGGCGAATCGACTGGCTGCCCCACCGGGTTCCGTGCCGACGTGGTGGCGACCGCCAAGCGCGACCTCCGAGGCGGAGAGATCCTCGACGGTGAAGGCGGTTACACGGTGGTCGGCAAGCTCATGCCGGCCGAGGCGTCGCTCAAAATCGGCGCACTGCCGCTCGGCCTGGCGCACGGCGTGAAAGTGCTCAGGCCTGTTGCAGCCGGCCAGCCAGTGCGCTGGGCCGATGTAGCAGTCGATGAATCCAGTTACGCGGTAAAGGTGCGGCGGGAGATGGAACAGTTGTTTGCGCCGGTGGCGGAGGTGGAGTTGGCGCAGTGAGCGTATTAACAATTCCAGCCTTGCGACGGCAAGATAATGAGGCTTTCACCATCTGTTCAACTTCAAGGAACTGCCATGTCCACGAAAAAGAAGGGGCTGCCGGGATTCATCATCATGTTGCTATCTCTGGCAGGAATAGGTGGCGGAATCGTACTGGAATCGGAAGCGATCGCAGCCGACACGGGAGACAGAACAATGGCCATCGTCCGTCTGTATACCGGAGCGGACAACCAGTCCCATTTCGAGGACGTGCGGATTCCGTTGAAAAGCGGCGGCAAGGTCGGCTTCATCTCGGAGCTGATGAAAGCCACCGGCATTGTGTTCCGCGAGACCGGCGGAGATTACAACTACGATTTTCATACCGCGCCGCGGCGCCAATACGTAGTGAACCTGGAGGGCGAGGTGGAAATCGAAGTGGGTGACGGGACGAAGCGCGTTCTGCGCAGCGGCGACGTCCTGCTCGCCGAAGACACGACCGGACAGGGGCATATTAGCCGGGCCGTGGCGGGAAAGCCGAGGAAGTCGTTGTTCATCACGCTGGACTAGGCAATGAAGCCATTTTGCTTGGCCCAAGCAATCCACTCGACCTCTTCAGTTCTGATAAGCCTTAAATCGTTCTCGTTAATATCGTGATTTTCCGTGAAAATCATCATATTCTCGGTTGACCATCTCGCTGATGGCGCTATGAGTCCATCGCACCCCAAGAAAGCGATGGCGGCACCAATTTGCTGAGTACGAACGTAATTTATTCTCGGGTACTCGGTCCAATCAACGCTAAGCGAATCCAAATCCGCTTTCAGAAGTCGTAATGTTCTTTGGGTGGTTAGTGCCATTTGATGCAGATTTGCTGGCTTCGAGGGCAGAGGATTGAATTGGCTCCAATGAAAAGAGAGTTCGGCCAGTGCCCCCTCTCTCGTGAGGCTCGTGTAGAGAACTGATACACCGCCCTTTGGAACCCAACGTCCCCCATTAACCGAAGGCGTTAGAGGATCAAGGCTCTTCCTAGTGGCACGAAAAACTTCCCCATTAAATTTGATGGCCGCGAAAGAGCTTAAACGATCGAGGAGATCAACGTCATGGATCAATTCTCAAACTCCTTCGATCGATCACGTTCAAACCTTACAAATGCGCGCCCTCGCGCAACTGATCAATTGCGGCAATTATCTCCGCAGTCCTTCCGTCTTGAATAAGTTCGGCTGGTGTTGCGCCATTAAATCTCTTTTGCCGTGAAAAAAGCCAAAGCCTTGCATCTTGTGGCTCATAAAAGTCCGAAAGCTGATCAACTATCCACTCGAGTTCAAGCAACAACTTTTGGGCGTCGGGACGAGGAAATGCCTTCCCCTGATTCCATCGAGAAACTGTTTCTGGTCTTGTTCCCAAAAGATTCGCGACATCAACGGAACGCATCGCACCCTTGCGCTCAATTGCCTCTAGCTTTCTTGCAATTGCATTTGCATTCACATTTACCCCCGTTTTGTAGTTTTAGTGAGTCGATTCATTACTAATCACCTAGACACGCGCTTCCCGAAATGCGCGTGTTTTCGGCAAGAATGCCGGAGGTTGTTTTTGCTCTTTCGTCTCATACTCTCCCAGAGTTACTCTTAAAGTATCTAGCCGTTTTCGTTGTTCGCGCATCTTCTTAGCCATTTTCTCGTCTCGCCACTTGATGTTCGCTGCCGCAAGGGCGTGATCTGTCGTCGGACGAAGATACTTATCGAGAAAGCGCGCGGCTCTTAGTTGTTCGGGTATTTGGCTAAGACTTAACACCTGTTGAATTCTTTGATACATGAAGTGACGCGCCGGATTCTCAAGCATGTCGATAGTTCCTCTCGGACAGCATCGTGTGTCGCGACATCCAAATAACGACTTTGCCCTGGACGAGGTCTCGAGCAACTGATGTGCTTGTTCAGGTTTCAACAATATGTCGAGTTGCGGCACATAGACGCGGTGATGAGAGCCAAAAGCACTCCCGCTTCGAACGCGCCGCCAGCCTCCAGCGTCAAACCTTTCGCCGGATGTAATCCCGTGCGCCAAACCACCGGTGGCTCCAAATGCAAGCAATGACAATCCGACCAAACCACCGGTGAGATCAGAAACAAGTGGCAGACCGATCTCTCTAAAGTCTGCGGCCGCTTCAATATATGAACGCACCGCAGTTGCAGTACTATCGGACCCAAATCCGTCCACCTTTAACCAAATTGCGTTTGCCGGTATTCCGTGAAGAGCATCAATAAGTTGGTGGCGATCGTCGGGATTTCGCAACATCGCATAGGTCAGCGCAAGCGAGTAAACAATAGGGATTCGCGAAGAATTCTTTCGATCCAAGAAATCGCGAAGACGCTTTGTCGCCTCAATATCTATTTCTAACCACTCATCATGGCTTGACCGCAATAGGTGAGTTGGAGCCAAGACCTGAGTGAAACCCCGATCAATGACGAAATCACCAAGCGCCGCAACCATTCGCCTACCGGACGTACCTGAAAAATCCAAAATCGAATGGGGTCGCCCAACTCCCCAAGGTAAATTGCCAATTCCCTCACTGAACCCACCTGGTGTCGCGGACGGCTGAGTTCTCGGATCGAGAATTGCATCAAGCCGTCGACTGATTATCACGTCGAACAATTCCCTATGCCGATCAACGCTGGTCGGATCAAATACTGCGCCAAAGCAAGCAAGGTCACCGGCCGCAGCCAAATTTAGGACTTGGCGATGATCGTTCCTCCCGATTCGTAAATAGTGAGCGAGCAGGTTTGGCGCCGGTCGAACTGCGCGGGGATAGCTTGGAAAATCGTCTGCCATGACATTCTCCTTGATAGAAGACTAGACTATATCATTGACATTTCGATTGAGCAAGATCTTGCGCCCTATTCGGCTTACACTTAAAATATATACATAACTATCTGTATTTAAATAAATATTTTAGATATTGGAATTGGATTATTTCTCAGGTCCCCATTTTCAGATATCAAGATTTCATTCAAAGGGGAAACTTGGAAGGAGAAGCTTTTAGAGGGCATAAATCAGACGTTGTTGGTTGTCTCGGTGTTCCTTTGGGAAGATAAAGTCAATCTAGGGGCATCCGTCGCGGCGAAGACAGCGCAGGTGCCGCATGCCCTCAATCGCGCGGCTGCCGTACCAGGACGTCATTTCTCCATCAATCAACGACACCGTAACCGGTGATTCAACCTCCTCAAGAACCGTCGGAACAAAATAGTGGTTGGCAGCCGCTAGCGTTTGCCGAATTTCGTCGAGGTGGCGTTCACGGAACGCGTAAGGTTCGGAGGAAAGCAGAACGCGATCCACGCGCGACACGAGCGCCGGGGTGAGCTCGATCTTCGGATAGCGATCCCTGCTTTCGATTTCCACCGTATCCCAGCCGACCGCGGCGAGCGTTCGCGAGACGTAGGTGTCGCGCGACACCGTCATCCACGGCGACTTCCAGAGCAGATACAGCACGCGTTCGCGCGGCAGATCCGCACAGGCCCCGACCGCATCGGAGTAGGCCTTTTGAAACGCTTCACACAATTCCGCGGCCCTGCTCTCGCGGCCGAAGATCGCGCCCAACAGGCGATACAACGGCAGATTGTCGAGCGGACCGAGCGGATGGGTCACGATCACATTCGGAACGAAGTTCGCGAGCTGATCGACCGTCGGTTTTTCGTTTTCGTCGATATTCACGATCAGGTGCGTTGGAGCGAGTTCGCGAATCCTCTCGATGTCCACGCTCTTGGTGCCGCCGACCTTCGGCACTGTCTTTATGCTGTCTTTCGGATGAATGCAGAAACCGGTCCGGCCTACGAGCCGGTCGCCCACACCGAGTTCGAACAGCAATTCGGTGACGCTGGGAACGAGGCTGACGATGCGGGCATCGGCTCGCGCCAATGCATGCACGCGTCCGATGGCGTCAACGACACGGGAAGGATTCGTGTTCATTTCCTTATCGACGACTATACGCGCGCGTATCGAAGGTCAGGCCGTGGCCGTTACGATTTTCGCTTCGGCGACCGTTTTTTTCTCGCCCTGGCGGGCTCCTCGACGGAAACCGCGGCGGGCGCCGCCAACAACGGGATCAGGCTTTCCTTCAACGTGCGCAGCACGAAGCTCGACTTGCTGTGCCGTATGCCGGGAATCCGGTACAGGCGCTCGCGCAGCAGCCGCTCGTAATCGCGGGTGTCCTTTACGGCGATGCGGATGTAGTAGTCATAGTCGCCGGACACGAGGTAGGCCTCCATCACCTCCGGAATCTGCTCCAGCATCTTGCCGAAGTCGTACAGCGTTTCATCCGTATGGCTCTCCAGCGTGACCTGCACGATTACGGTTTCCGAAAGTCCGATCGAAGGCGGATCGACGCGCACTGTGTAACCCTGGATCACGCCCTCGCTTTCCATGCGCTTGATGCGCGCCCAGCAGGGGGTTGAAGAAAGGCCTACGCGTTCGCTGATCACCTGCAGGCTGGCGCGGGCATCCTCCTGCAGGACTTTCAGGATCGCCAGATCGAATTTATCGACAGACATTCTTTATATAACCACTTTTCCAGTAAATTATTCTAATAGTAGTCCAATCTGGCAGAAAATAAGATGCCTTTTCTGGAACCCGCCGCGTACGATGCTTCCATGAGCAATCTCGCCCTTCCGTCCACCCTGCCAACCCCCACACAAACGGGAGCGGGTCGGGTTGCCGTCACGGGTGCGAAGTCCCTGCTCGATACGTTGGTCGCGCTCGGGGTGGATACGATTTTCGGTTATCCCGGCGGTGCCGTGCTGCCGGTGTACGACGCGCTTCATGCGGAGCATCGCATCCGCCACGTCCTGGTCCGCCACGAGCAGGCCGCCGTTCATGCGGCGGAAGGTTATGCACGCTCGACCGGCAAGCCCGGCGTCGTGCTGGTGACCTCGGGTCCCGGCGTGAGCAATACGATCACCGGGTTGCTGGATGCGATCTGCGATTCCATTCCGGTGCTTTGCATCAGCGGCCAGGTCGCGACGCACTCGATCGGCACCGATGCGTTTCAGGAATGCGACGCGCTCGGCCTGTCGCGGCCAGTGACGAAATGGAATGCGCAGATCCGCAGCGCGGATCAGGTAGCGGCACTGGTGCGCAAGGCATTCAGCATCGCAACCGAGGGAAGGCCGGGCCCGGTGCTGCTCGATTTCCCCAAGGACATTCAGCTTGCAACCTTCAACACGCCGGCCGAGTCGCCTGAGGAGCAACCGGAATCCAGGCGCAAACCGCTGCGGCGCGGCCGGCTGCGCGACGCCGTGGAACTGCTGAAGAATGCGCGGCGCCCGGTGTTCTACGGCGGCGGCGGGCTGATCAATTCAGGACCCGAGGCCTGCGCTTCTTTCACGCGACTCGTGCAGCGCACGGGTGCGCCGTGTACGTTGACGCTGATGGGACTGGGCGCGTTTCCGGCCTCCGACGGACAGTTTCTCGGCATGCTCGGCATGCACGGCACGCTGGAATCCAATCTCGCGATGCACCACGCCGACCTTGTCGTCTGCGTCGGCGCGCGCTTCGACGACCGGGTCACCGGCAAGCTCAGCGAATTCTGTCCGAGTGCTAAGAAAATCCATCTGGACATCGACGCCTCTTCGATCAACAAGGTCGTCAAGATCGACGTGCCGATGGTCGGCGACTGTCTGGAGCTGCTCGACGCCTTGCATGCCGAACTGGGCGAGCACGTTTTCGAAGCTGAACGGCTGGGCGAATGGTGGAAGACGATCGACCAATGGCGCGCCGAAGATTCTCTGGGGTTCGAAACGCGCGACGATTGCATCGTGCCACAGCAACTGATGCGATCGCTGCAGCAAGCCGTCGCGGGATGCGACGCGATCGTGTCTACCGACGTCGGCCAGCATCAGATGTGGGCTGCGCAGCATTTCCGCTTCGAGCAGCCCAACCGCTGGCTCACCTCGGGCGGGGCCGGCACGATGGGTTACGGTCTGCCCGCGGCGATTGGCGCCCAGGTTGGAAATCCGGACAAGCTGGTCGTTTGCGTCAGCGGCGATGCGTCCGTGCTGATGAATCTGCAGGAACTGTCCACCGCCGTCCAGCATCGCACCGCCGTGAAAGTGGTGTTGTGCAACAACGGTTACATGGGCATGGTGCGCCAGTGGCAGGAACTCAATCACGGCGGCCGCTACAGCCACAGCTACACCGAGGCGTTGCCGGATTTCGTGGCGGTTGCAAAAGGGTTTGGATGGGGCGCGCGGCGCGTAGCCGATCCGGCCGAGCTCGACGCCGCGATTGCGGAATGCCTGGCCTGCGACGGGCCGTTCTTTCTCGACGTGTCCGTTGCACCGCAGGCAAATTGCTTTCCGATGATCGCCGCGAGCAGCGGGCACCACGAAGTAATGTTGAACGAGACGACGATCTACAGGAGCCGGACATGCGGCAAGTTTCCCTCGAAGACAAATACACCTCCGACCAGGACCGCGTCTACCTGACCGGCATCCAGGCGCTGGTACGCCTCGCGCTGGTGCAGCGCCGGCGCGACCTGGCCGCGGGACTCAACACGGCCGGCTTCATCTCCGGCTATCGCGGCTCGCCATTGGGCGGACTCGACCAGGCGCTGTGGAAGGCAGCCAAGCACCTCGAAGCCCACCATGTGAAGTTCCAGCCCGGCGTCAACGAAGAACTCGCCGCCACGGCGGTGTGGGGATCGCAGCAAGTCGAGCTGATCGGCGAGTCGAATTACGACGGCGTCTTTGCGCTGTGGTACGGCAAGGGGCCCGGCGTCGATCGCTGCGGCGACGTGTTCAAACACATGAATTTCGCCGGCACCTCGAAACACGGCGGCGTTCTGCTGGTCGCGGGCGACGACCACGGCGCCTATTCGTCCACGTTGCCGCATCAGAGCGACCATCTGTTTTCCGCATCGATGATTCCGGTCCTGTATCCGTGCAACGTGCAGGAATATGTCGAACTCGGACTGCACGGCTGGGCGATGTCGCGCTTCTCCGGGTGCGCCATCGGCTTCAAGGCGCTGGCCGATACGGTCGAATCGTCCGCTTCGATCGAGGCCGACCCGTTTCGCATCCAGACCCGGCTGCCGGAGGATTTCGTGATGCCGGAAGGCGGACTGAACGGCCGGCTGTCCAGCGATCTGCTCGGCCTGCAGGCGCGCAAGCAGGAAGCGCTGATGCAGGATTACAAGATCTACGCGGCCATGGCATACGCGCGGTTGAATCATCTCAACCGCACCACCATCGATTCGCCCAACGCGCGGCTCGGCATCATCGCTTCAGGCAAGTCGTACATGGACGTGCTGGAAGCGCTGGAGGAACTGGGCATAACCGAGCGCAACGCCGCTGAAATCGGCGTCCGGCTGTTCAAGGTCTCGATGCCATGGCCGCTGGAGCCGGACGGGGTGCGCGAATTCTCGAAGGGGCTGGAAGAAATCCTGGTCGTCGAAGAAAAGCGCCAGATGGTCGAGTACCAGCTCAAGGAGCAGCTCTACAACTGGCATCCCGACGTGCGCCCACGGGTCATCGGCAAGTTCGACGATCAGGGCGAATGGGTGCACCCGCGCGGCGAATGGCTGCTTCCCGCCAAGGCCGATTTCTCCATCGCGCAGATCGCCCGCGTCATCGCCGGGCGCATCGGGCGTTTTCACCAGAGCGATCTGATCAAGGCGCGGCTTGCCTTCCTGGAAGCTAAAGAGGCGGTACTGAAGAAGGCGGTGAACACGCCCGTGCGCCCGCCGTACTACTGCTCGGGATGCCCGCACAATACCTCGACCAAAGTGCCCGACGGCAGTCTGGCGCTGGCCGGCATCGGCTGCCACGTGATGGCGACCGTAATCTATCCGGAGCAAAACAAGAGCCCGACACACATGGGTGGCGAGGGCGCGCCGTGGATCGGCCAGGCGCCGTTCTCGAAGCGCACGCACATCTTTGCCAATCTCGGCGATGGCACCTATTTCCATTCCGGCTCCCTTGCGATTCGGGCCGCGCTCGCCGCGAACGTCAATATCACCTACAAAATCCTGTACAACGATGCCGTGGCGATGACCGGCGGCCAGCCGGTCGACGGACAAATTTCGGTACCGATGATCGCGCAGCAGATGGCGGCCGAAGGTGTCGGGCGCATCGCGGTCGTAACGGAAGACCTCACGCGCTACGAAGATCGTTCGCAATTACCCGCGCTCGTCGCGCTGCATGACCGCAAGGACCTGGAAGCGGTGCAAAAGGAACTCAGGGAATATCGCGGCGTTTCGGTGCTGATCTACGACCAGACCTGCGCGGCGGAAAAGCGCCGGCGCCGCAAGAAGGGGGAGTATCCGAAAGCCACGCAGCGGGTGTTCATCAACGAGGCGGTCTGCGAAGGCTGCGGCGACTGCGGCGTGCAGTCCAATTGCACCTCGATCTTGCCGGTCGAGACCGAATTCGGTCGCAAGCGCGCGATCGACCAGTCGTCCTGCAATCAGGATTACTCGTGCGTCAAGGGCTTCTGTCCGAGCTTTGTCACGATCGAAGGCGGCGCGCCGAAGAAGTCGCGCGCGGCAAAGCAGGCTCTTCCCGCCCAGATCGAGTCCCTGCCCGAAGTGGCCGTGGCGGAACTCAAGGAAACGCCGTACAACATCCTGATCACCGGCATCGGCGGCACCGGTGTCATCACGATCGGCGCCTTGTTGGGAATGGCCGCACACCTGGAAGGCAAAGGGTCGTCGGCGCTGGACATGACCGGCATGTCGCAGAAGAACGGCGCTGTCACTTCCCACGTGCGCATTGCGCGTGCGCCGGAGGACATTCGCGCCCAGCGCATCGCCACCGGCGAAGCGGACCTGATCCTCGGCTGCGACATGCTGACCGCCGGCGCACACGATGCCATCTCCAAGACGCGACCCGGTCGCACGGTGGCGGTCATCAATACGCATCAACAGCCCCCCGGACCGTTTGCGCAGAATCCCGACTGGCAGTTCCCGGCGGAACAGATCCGCGCCCTGATCGACGAATCGGTCGGCGGCCGCGCCCACTTCACCGATGCCACCCGGCTCGCCACCGCGCTGCTGGGCGATTCGATCGCGACCAATCTGTTCATGCTCGGCTTTGCCTTCCAGAAGGGGCTCATTCCGCTGCAGGAGGCCTCCCTCCTGAAGGCGATCGAATTGAACGCCGTCGCCATAGACGCAAATAAACAGGCCTTCAGCTGGGGGCGGCGCGGCGCGGTGAGTCTGGAGCAGGTCGAGAAGATTGCCACGCCGGCCAAACCGGCGATCGTGCAGATGCCGCAGAACCTGGAGACGCAAGTGCGCAGGCGTATCGCCTTCCTGACCGACTATCAGAGCGCCGCCTATGCAAAGCGCTACGAAGCCTTGGTCGACAAAGTCCGGACCGCCGAAGCCGCCATGGGCGCCGGCGATACGCTGACCAAGGCGGTGGCGAAGGCGCTGTTCAAGCTGATGGCGTACAAGGACGAGTACGAAGTCGCCCGGCTCTACACCAGCGGCGATTTCGAAAAGCGGATGAACGACACCTTCGAGGGCGATTTCAAGGTCAAGTACAACCTGGCTCCGCCGCTGCTGGCAAAGCGCGATGCACAGGGGCATCTTGTGAAGGCACAATACGGCGCGTGGATGAAACACGCGTTCAGGTTGCTCGCGAAGTTCAGGGGCCTGCGCGGCACCGCGCTCGACCCGTTTGGTTACACCGGGGAAAGAAAGATGGAGCGGGGCTTGATCCGCGATTATGAATCGCTCGTCACGGAAATGCTGGCGACCCTTTCGCCGAAGAATCATCGGATCGCCGTCGAACTGGCCTGGCTGCCGGAGCGCATTCGCGGTTTCGGCCACATCAAGGAGCGCAATGTTGCCGCGGTTGCGGCGGAGCGCGACCGCTTGTTACAGCAATTCCGCAACGGCACCGGCATGGGACTGGCCGCCTGACGACAAGCGAGAGACGGGAATTTGCGCTAACGTTGATGGATAATAGCCGGCTCATAACCCCGGCCCGACCGGGGTATGCTTTAAGCCGCAGGGAGCGAGAATCATGACCGACTTGAGCCAGCAGCCCGCGAACCAGAAAGGCCGGGCCGCCCATAAGATCCGCTTCGTCACCGCGGCAAGCCTGTTCGACGGCCACGATGCCTCGATCAACATCATGCGCCGCATCCTGCAGGCCAGCGGCGTCGAAGTCATCCATCTCGGCCACAATCGCTCGGTCGACGAAATCGTCAACGCCGCGATTCAGGAAGATGTGCAGGGCATCGCAATCTCCTCGTACCAGGGCGGCCACGTCGAGTACTTCAAATATACGATCGATCTGCTGCGCGAACGCGGTGGCGAGAACATCAAGGTATTCGGCGGCGGCGGCGGCGTAATCGTGGCGCACGAGATCGAAGATCTGCACCGCTATGGCGTCGCCCGCATCTATTCGCCGGAAGACGGTGCAAAGATGGGTCTGCAGGGCATGATCAGCGACATGATCCGCACCGCGGACCGAAATCTCGCCGCCGAGTTGCCAGCTGGACTCGACGATCTGTTTCAAGGCAAACCCCGCGCGCTGGCGCGCATCATCACCGGACTCGAGAACGCAACGCTGCCCGAAGCGCTGCAGAAAAAACTGGTGTCCCGTGCCGCCCGGAATGACGGCGTACCGGTACTCGGCATCACCGGCACCGGCGGATCCGGCAAATCGTCGCTCACCGACGAACTGATTCGCCGTTTTCGCATCGACCAGGGCGACGCGCTCAAGATCGCCGTCATCGCCGTGGATCCGTCGCGACGCAAAACCGGCGGCGCGTTGTTGGGCGACCGCATCCGCATGAACTCGATCAATCATCCGAATATCACCATGCGCTCGCTGGCCACGCGCGACGCGGGCAGCGAAATTGCGGCCTGCCTGCCGGACGTGATCGCCGCCTGCAAGTGCGCCGGCTTCGACCTGGTGCTGGTCGAGACTTCCGGTATCGGCCAGGGCGATGCCGCGATCGTGCCGCATGTCGATTTTTCGCTCTATGTGATGACGCCGGAGTTCGGCGCCGCCAGCCAGTTGGAGAAAATCGACATGCTCGATTTTGCCGATTTCGTTTCCATCAACAAATTCGACCGGCGCGGGGCGCAGGATGCGCTGCGCGATGTCCGCAAGCAGATACAGCGCAATCGCAGCGCCTTCACTGTGCCCACCGATGCCATGCCGGTGTTCGGCACCATCGCATCCAGATTCAATGACGACGGCGTGACTGCGCTCTACCAGAGCATCGTCGCCGAACTGAAGGCGCATGGACTCAAGGCCGCGGACGGCAAGCTCAAACCCACCAACGTGAAATCTTCTTCCGGGCAGAACGTCATCGTTCCGCCGGCACGTGTGCGTTACCTTGCGGAGATCGCTGAGACGGTACGCGGCTATCACGCGGATGTCGCCCAGCAGGCGAAGGCGGCACGCGAACGCCAGCAACTGCGCGAGGCCAGACGCATGCTGGATGCGGCCAAGAAGTCGTCCGCAGATCTCGATCCGCTGATCGCGCAGCGCGACAAGGCGCTCAGTGCCGAAGCCAAGGCGCTGCTGGAGGAATGGCCGCAGATCAAGCAAACCTACTCGGGCGACGAGCAGATCACCAAGGTTCGCGACCGCGAAATCCGCACCACGCTGAAAACGACTTCGTTGTCCGGCACTAGGGTGCCGAAAGTGGCCCTGCCGAAGTTCGAGGACGACGGCGAGATGCTTAGATGGCTGATGCGGGAAAACCTGCCAGGCTATTTCCCCTATACGGCCGGCGTGTTCCCGTTCAAGCGCGAGAACGAAGACCCGACCCGCATGTTCGCCGGCGAAGGCGATCCGTTCCGCACCAACGCGCGTTTCAAATTCCTGTCCCGGGACATGCCGGCCAAGCGCCTGTCGACCGCGTTCGACTCGGTGACGCTATACGGGTTCGATCCGCACGAGCGCCCGGACATCTACGGCAAGGTCGGCAATTCCGGTGTATCGATCGCAACGCTGGACGACATGAAGGTGCTGTATTCCGGCTTCGACCTGTGCGACCCGGCGACATCGGTATCGATGACCATCAACGGCCCGGCGCCGACCATCTTGGCGATGTTCATCAATACGGCGATCGACCAGCAGACCGATAAATTCATCGCGCAGCATGGCCGGCAACCGAACGAACAGGAAACCGCGAAGATCCGCGCCTGGGCGCAGGAGAACGTGCGCGGCACCGTGCAGGCCGACATCCTCAAGGAAGACCAGGGGCAGAACACCTGCATCTTCTCCACGGAGTTTTCGTTGAAGGTCATGGGCGACATCCAGGAATATTTCGTGCGCAACCGGGTGCGGAATTTCTATTCGGTCTCGATTTCCGGTTATCACATCGCCGAGGCCGGCGCGAATCCGATCTCGCAACTCGCTTTCACGCTGTCGAATGGTTTCACCTTCGTCGAGGCCTATCTGGCCCGCGGCATGAACATCGACGATTTCGCCCCGAACCTGTCCTTCTTCTTCTCGAACGGCATGGACCCGGAATACACGGTGTTGGGGCGCGTGGCGCGGCGCATCTGGGCCACGACGATGAAGAACAAGTACGGCGCCAACGATCGCAGCCAGAAGCTGAAATACCACGTACAGACTTCCGGCCGCTCGCTGCACGCGCAGGAAATCGCGTTCAACGACATCCGCACCACACTGCAGGCGCTGATCGCGATCTACGACAACTGCAATTCGCTGCATACCAACGCCTACGACGAAGCGATCACGACGCCGACTGCCGAATCCGTGCGGCGCGCGCTTGCCATCCAGCTCGTCATCAACCGCGAGTGGGGTCTGGCGAAGAACGAGAACCCGAATCAGGGTTCCTTCGTCATCGACGAACTGACCGACCTAGTCGAAGAGGCGGTGCTGCAGGAGTTCGAGCGCCTATCCGAACGCGGCGGCGTGCTCGGCGCCATGGAAACCGGCTACCAGCGCGGCAAGATCCAGGAAGAGTCGATGTACTACGAGCACAAGAAGCACGACGGCTCCTATCCGATCATCGGCGTGAACACCTTCCGCAATCCGGATGCAACAGGGGCCGGCGGCAGCATCCCGCTGCAGCGTTCGACCGAAGAAGAAAAGCAGAGCCAGATCCGCCGTCTGCGTGAATTTCAGGCACGCCACGCCAGCGAAGCGCCGGCCGCTCTGGCGAAGTTGCGCCAGACCGTGATCGACAACGGCAACGTGTTTGCCGAACTCGTGAACGCGGTGCGCGCTTGCTCGCTCGGCCAGATCACCGACGCGTTGTTCGAGGTCGGCGGACAGTACCGCAGGAGCATGTAGGAATGCTCGTTTATGCGCAGGCCTTCGGGCTGTCCCAGCGTGCTGATCGCTTTCCTGCCCGGCGAGCCGGTCAAGAAAGGCGAGGAGTTCAATTCCTTCCAGACTTTTGATCCGGAGGACGTGTGCCTAGAGATCTACTGCAAGAGGAAAAGCTGAGCAACCGACGAACAGCTCGGACAATACATAAATTAAAAAGGGGAAAGAGCCATGAGGATCAGGAAAAACGCCGTTCTGTACTCCTGTGCGGTCGCACTGGCGACCGGCGCTTCGGGTTTGACAGCCGAGGACAATGAGGACGCGCTGCTTGCACGGGCGCAACAGATGTTCAAACCGCTGCCCGCCGACGCGGGCACGCCGCAACGTCCGCTGACGCCGGAGCGCGTAGCGCTGGGCCGGGCGCTGTTTTTCGAGACGCGGGTTTCGAGCGACGGCAAGGGCAGTTGCGGTGGATGCCATAACCCGTATTTCTACGGCACCGACGCGCTGCCGCGTTCGGTCGGCGTGGGCGGCAAAGTCATTCCGCGCAATGCGCCGACCGTATTCAACACCGCTCTGCAATTCGTGCAGCACTACGGCGGCAATCGCGCGGACGTCGAGGAACAGGCAGTCAAGGCCCTGGTAAGCCCGCTGGCTTACGGCAACGCCGATTATGCCGCGGCCGAGGCGCGGTTGCGCGCGCTGCCCGGATACCGCGCGATGTTCGAGAAGGCATTTCCCGGCGAAGCGGAGCCGATGACGGCGCAGAACTGGGGCAAGGCGATCGGCGCATTCGAGCGCACCTTGATTACACCCGCGCCTTTCGATGACTATCTCAAGGGTGACAAGGCGGCACTGGGCGCGCAAGCGAAGCAAGGCCTCGACAAGTTCATGAGCTATGGCTGCTCCGGCTGCCACAACGGCGTCACCGTCGGCGGACAGATGTTCCAGAAGTTCGGCCTCACGCAGGACTACTGGGAACTGACCGGCAGCAAGGAAATCGACTTGTTCAAGGCCCGCGACAAGGGTCGCTTCCAGGACACCAAGAACGAAGCCGACGCCTTCATCTTCAAGGTGCAACAGTTGCGCAATGTCGCCGTCACGCCGCCGTATTTTCACGATGGCTCGGTTGCCGAACTGGGCGACGCGGTCCGCATCATGGGCAAGCTGCAACTCGGCCGCGACCTGACTGACGCCGACGTTTCGGACATCAAGGCCTTCCTGCAAAGCCTGACGGGCGAGGTTCCGGCGCAGTTTGCGGCCGTGCCCTCCTTGCCGGCCGCGGGTTACAAATACTGACGCGAATCCGCACCGACCGAAGCGGGCCCGGTGGCTCGCTTTTTTTGCCTACATCACCGTCGACGCCACCGCAGGCACTTGCACCAACGCGTCGTGAATCAGTTCCAGCGCATGCCGGCATTCGACGCGATCCACCGCACCGCCCAGACAGATGCGCACGGCTTCCGGCGGCTTGCCATCGATCGAGAACGCATCGGCGGCCACCACGCCGACCCCGCGCGAACGCAGGTGGGAAGAAAACTCGATGCGGTTCCAGGGCTCAGGCAGCGACAGCCAGATGTGGAAGGCTTCGGGATGCGTTCTGTAACTGCCTGGGGGCAGCAATCTTGCGGCGAGCTTCTGCCGCTCGACCGACTCACGCCGGATCGCCAGGAGCATCGCTTCCGCGGTGCCGTCGTTGATCCAGTGGGTGGCCAGCGCGGTCGTGACCGCAGAAGCCATGATCGTCGTTGAACGCAGGGCCGAAGAGACGATCTTGGCGCGGCGCAGATCGGGTGCGACAAGATAGGCCACTCGCAAACCGGCGCCGACGCACTTGGCAAGGCCCGATATATAGTAAGTAAGATCCGGCGCGAGCGTGGCCATCGGCATCACTGCGGCGCTCGGCAACATGCCGTAAGCGTCGTCTTCGATGATCGGCACGCTGTAGCGCAGGGCGACGTCGGCGAGTGCCGCGCGGCGAGCCGGTGAAATCACTACGGTGGTGGGATTGAGCAGCGTGGGGTTGCAATAGAGCGCTTTCGGCTGCAGTTCACGGCATGCGGTCTCGAACGCGTGCGCTTCGATGCCTTCGTCGTCCATCGGCAGCGGATGCACGCGGATGCCGAGTTGCGCGGCGATCGCCTTGACTCCGGGATACGTCGTCGCTTCCGCGCAGATCACTTCGCCGGGTCCGACCAACATCGCCATCAACGCCACGAGGGTGCTCTGAATACCCGGGCAGACCAGCACGCGGTCCGCGGTGGCCTCCGGCAATACGCGCTGCAACCAGCACGCGCCCGCGTCACGATCCTCGGGCAATCCGCCGAATTCCTGATAGCGCAACAATGAATAAAGGTCCGTCTGCGCGCGCAGGAATTCGAAGCCTTCGTGCAGTCGATCGAGCACATGCGGATCGTGCGGTTCCGGCGGCAGATTCATGGTCATCTCCAGCAGGCTACCGCGCCGCGCAGGTTGTCTCGCGCTCAACGACCGGATGAACGTCCCGCGTCCGGCGCGCGCATCGATCAACCCGCGCCGGCGCGCTTCGGCGTAGCCGCGCGCGGCCGTCGTGTAGTTGAGCCCGAGATCCCCGGCCAATTCACGCAAAGGCGGCAGGCGATCCTTCGCGGTCAGGCGCCCGCTCTTGATGTCGTTGGCGATGAGTTCGGCAATCGCCTGATAAGCGGGCTTGCCGCTTTCGCGAATGATCTTGGACCAGCGTTTGGCGAATTCGGACATGAGATGAATTTTTCGGCACGCGGCGACCTCCCACGACAAGCATTGATTGGGCCAATGATTGCATGCGTGCTCCACGGGCACAGCCGAACACGGCCGTCGCGTTTCGCACCAACGTAGAACGCGCACACGCACGATTCGCCCCGGTGTTGGGCACGCTATTGCAGCGACGACAGAGCACTGGCGCGCGTGAAATCCGTTTCCGCTGACTCTGATCCGGCATTCCCTTCGCAATAAACAACCAGTTGCGAAACTCTGGCCAATGATTGGAAATTGATCGTATCGGCAACATCGATTATTGGCATGTTGGTTGCGGCTTGGTAAGCAGTCGATTCATTTTCACTCACGCTCAAGGAGATCGCGCCATGCCCGCCGTTCAGAAAGCTGCTCACGCCAAAGGTGACTTCTTTGTCGATTACGAAGAGAAGGTATTCGAGGATGTCAAAGCCAAGCCCGGCGAAAAAGCGCTGGTGACTTTCCACACGGTCGCCTTCGAAGGCTCCATCGGCTTCGTCAATCTTCTGCAGGCAACCCGCTTGAAGCGCAAAGGCTATGACACTTCCGTGCTGTTGTACGGTCCGGGTGTCACGCTGGGCGTGCAACGCGGCTTTCCGACGCTTGGCGACGAAGCCTTTCCCGGACATCTCAATTTCAACAAGCAGCTCACCAAATTTATCGAGGAAGGCGGCAAGGCTTATGCATGCCGCTTCGCATTGCAGGCCTTGTACGGCCACGGCGAACCGTCCCTGATACCGGGCATCCGTCCGATCAGCCCGCTCGACGTCCTCGACCTGGTGCTGCTGCACAAGCGCGACAACGCGGTCGTCATCGACACGTGGACCGTGTGACGCAGCTTCTGCGGAGCCGATGATGTCCTCCAGCGAGGTCGTGCGCGTCGCCGCGGTGCAGATAGCACCGGATCTCGAGTCCGCCGATGGCACGCTTGCGAAAGTGTTGCGCGCCATCGCGGATGCAGCCGGCCGCGGCGCGCGGCTCGTCGTGTTTCCCGAAACCTTGCTGCCTTATTACCCGTATTTTTCCTTCGTGCGGCCGCCGGTTGCCATGGGCGCGGATCACATGCGGCTCTACGAACGCGCGGTGGTAGTGCCCGGGCCGGTGACCGAAGCGGTGGCCGAGAGCGCGCGCCGGCACGGCATCGTGGTCGTGCTCGGCATCAACGAACGCGATCACGGATCGCTGTACAACGCGCAACTCGTTTTCGACGACGACGGCCGCGTCGCGCTCAAGCGCCGCAAGATCACGCCGACCTACCACGAACGCATGGTATGGGGGCAGGGCGATGGCAGCGGACTCAAGGTCGTGGATACCGCCGTGGGACGCGTCGGCGCGCTGGCGTGCTGGGAGCACTACAACCCGCTCGCGCGCTATTCCCTGATGGCGCAGCACGAGGAGATCCACTGCAGCCAGTTTCCCGGATCGATGGTCGGTCAGATTTTCGCCGACCAAATGGAGGTCACCATCCGCCACCATGCGCTGGAATCCGGCTGCTTCGTCGTCAACGCCACCGGCTGGCTGACCGACGAACAGATCGTGTCGATCACGCCGGATGCCGGAATGCAGAAGGCTTTGCGCGGCGGCTGCCACACCGCGATTGTTTCGCCTGAGGGCGTGCATCTCGCGCCACCGTTGCGCGAAGGCGAGGGCATGGTCGTTGCCGACCTGGACAAGTCGCTCATCACCAAACGCAAACGCATGATGGATTCGGTCGGCCACTATGCCCGGCCGGAACTGCTCAGCCTGCACATCGACAACCGCAAGGCGGTGCCGATGTCGTTCGAATTCGAACCTCCCGGGAGTCTCAGTCATGAAAGCGTCAACACCGATGCCGCCATCCAGCCAGCAATTGATGACCGAGTTGCAGTCCTCGGGCTTAAGGCTGGTTGAACCGAACGTCGGCGCGGCCAGCCGCCGCGGCGGCGCCGGACCGTCCGATCACAAGGCCGTCACCATCGGCGGCCGCACGATCATGGTCCCGGTCCATACGACCAGCGCGTGGTCGTCGCCCTTCGTCGCCGATGTTCCAGACGCCAGCGGTTCCAGCGTGCTGACGCGCGCAGGCATCCCGATCGCTCGCATCGATTTTCCGAAGGCGCCGCGTTTCTACGCGCTGCAAACGCTGGACGGTATACCTTATTCCCAGATCGCCACGTTGCATGGCGACGACGTGCTGGCGACGACGGTGTTGCAAACCTGCATCCGCTACGGGAACCGCAAAAAATCCTGCCAGTTCTGCGCCATCGGCCAGTCGCTCGCCGCGGGCCGCACCATTACACGCAAGACGCCCGAGCAGCTTGCCGAAGTGGCGCGCGCCGCGGTGCTGCTCGACGGCGTCAAGCACATGGTGATGACCACCGGAACGCCGAACAAGACCGACCGCGGCGCGCAAATCCTTTGCGAAAGCGTCTTCGCCGTGAAGGCAGCCGTGGATCTTCCGATCCAGGGACAATGCGAACCGCCGGACGACGATCGCTGGTTTGCGCGCATGAAGGCAGCCGGCATCGACGCGCTGGGCATGCACCTTGAAGCCGTCACGCCGGAAGTGCGTGCGCGCATCATGCCAGGCAAGGCAAGCGTTCCGCTGGAACGTTACCTGGATGCGTTTGCAGCAGCAGTGGGCATCTTCGGACGCGGCCAGGTCAGCACCTATATCCTGGCCGGCCTGGGCGATTCCATCGAATCCATTCTCTCAATGAGCGAGAAGCTCATCGCACTGGGCGTCTATCCCTTCGTGGTGCCGTTCGTGCCGATCAGCGGCACCCCGCTGGAAGACCATCCCGCGCCCGAGCCGGCGTTCATGCGCGCCATTCTCGCGCCACTCGGTTCCATGCTCGGTGCCGCCGGCATGCGCTCCAGCGAAATCAAAGCCGGTTGCGGCAAATGCGGCGCCTGCTCGTCGCTGGCAACCTACGAGAGCTGACGCCGATGCTGTTCGAACCGATCGAGGACCATGTCCCCAGCGAATTCCTGGTGAAGCTCGCGCTCGATCCCTGGGAGCTGCGCGACGCGATGCGTCTGAGGAAAGCGGTGTTCTGCCATGAGCAGGGCATCTTTTCGGGCGATGATCGCGATGCGATCGACGACAGTGCCATCACCCTGGTCGCCATTTCCTGCATCGCCGGCGTGCCCGATCAGGTGGTCGGGACAGTGCGCATTCACGAGGAAAAATCCGGCGTCTGGTACGGATCGCGGCTTGCAGTGCATGCGTCGTTCCGCCGAGTCAGTCACATCGGCGCCTCGCTGATCCGGCTTGCCGTGGGGTCCGCTCACGCCCGCGGTTGCGGAACCTTTCTCGCGCACGTGCAGAGCCAGAACGCACGGATGTTCGAGCGCCTGCATTGGCGCACGCTGATGGAAGTACAACTGCACGGCAGGCCACACCATTTCATGCAGGCAGACCTGGCGCACTACCCCCCGCTGCACGAAGGCGCAACCGGTTTCATGGTTGCCGGCGGCAAGGTTGCCGCATGAACCTCGCGCAACTGGCCGGCGAGCTGCGTGCCAGCAAGGGCTTCGCGCACAAGCGCGACATCGCGGACGTGATGTCGTCGCTGGCGCGTTCGCTGCCCGAAGGCATGAAAGCGCTGGCGGCCGGCGTTCCGGTTGGCGACGACTGCGCCGCCATTGCCGATGGCGAGGGTTATCTCCTGTTCGCGATCGAGGGCTTTGTCAACGAGTTCGTCGCCGCCGAACCCTGGTTCGCGGGCTATTGCGGCGTAATGGTCAACATCAGCGACATCGCCGCGATGGGGGGACGGCCGACCGCCATCGTCGACGCGCTCTGGAGCCAGGACGGCGACCACGCCCGGCCCATGCTCGAGGGCATGGCGACCGCTGCCTCTGCCTATGGCGTGCCGATCGTCGGCGGGCACAGCAACACACGCAGCGACCGCAACCAGCTATCGGTCGCAATACTCGGCCGGGCAAAACGCCTGCTGACCAGCTTCGATGCACAACCCGGAGACCGGCTGGTCGTCGCCGTCGATCTGCGCGGCCGCTATCGCGAACCTTATGCCTACTGGGACGCCAGCACGTCGGCCCCACCGGAAAGACTGCGAGCCGACCTGAACCTGCTGCCCCTTCTGGCGGAAGCCGGTCTGTGCCGCGCGGGCAAAGACATCAGCATGGCCGGTGCCGTCGGCACTGCGCTGATGCTGCTCGAATGTTCCGGGCTCGGTGCGGTGATCAATGTGCGAGCCATCCCGCGGCCGGCAGGTGCGCCGTTGTTGCGCTGGCTGACCTCGTTTCCGAGTTTCGGCTACATCCTTGCCGTATCGCCGGCACAGGTGCGGACGGTGGTCGCGCATTTCTTGGCGCGTGACATTGCGTGCGCGGAGGTCGGAATGACCGACGCATCGGGGAAAGTGCGAATCGCCGACGGCGCAATGCAGGAACCGTTGTGGGATTTTCGCGAGAGCCTGCTGATCGGCTGCGGCACGAGCCTTGCGCGCGAGGCCGCCCATGCGCACTGAACGCCGGCTGCGCATAGCGCTGCTCGCCCATTCGACCAATCCGCGGGGCGGCGTGGTGCATGCACTCGAACTCGGCGAGGCCCTGCACGCAGCCGGTCATCATGTTGCGATCCATGCACCGGACGCGAGCGGTCGCGGCTTCTTCCGTCACACCCGTTGCGACGCCGTATCGATTCCGGCGAGACCCGTATCCGGCGGACTCGCCGAATTCGTCGGCCAGCGTATCGACGACTACGTTGACCATTTCACGCGAGCCGGAACCGATCAATGGGACATCCTGCACGCGCAGGATGCCATCAGTGCGAACGCGTTGGTGACACTGCGCGAACGCGGACTCGTAGACAACTTCCTGCGCACCGTGCACCACCTCGATACCTTTGCCGATCCGCGCATCATAGCCTGGCAAAAGCGCGGCTTTGCTTCGGCAACCCGCGTGCTCTGCGTCAGCCGGACATGGCAGGACATCCTGGCGCAAATCCATGGCGTCGCCGCCGAGCAGGTTTCTAACGGTGTGGACACGCAGCGCTTCAGCGCGCGCGCCGATGCTTCCGATGCGCAGGTACGCGCCCGCTATGGACTCGATCCGGTGGGACCGGTCCTGCTGGCGGTCGGCGGAGTCGAAGAACGCAAGAATACCTTGCGGTTGTTCCAGGCCTTCCTCGAAGTCCGCAGGAATTTGCCGCAGGCGCAGCTGGTGATCGCCGGCGGCGCCAGCTTGCTTGATCATGAATCCTACCGCGCGCGATTCGATTCCGCGGTTCGCGCGGGCGGGCTGGCGACCGGTCCCGGCCAACCGCTGGTACTCGCCGGACCGGTTGCGGACGAGGACATGCCTGCCCTGTTCCGCAGCGCCGACGCGCTGGTGTTTCCGTCAGTCAAGGAAGGATTCGGCCTGGTCGTGCTCGAAGCCATGGCGAGCGGTGTCCCGGTCGTAGTCTCGCGCATTGCACCGTTCATCGAGTATCTGCGCGACGGGGACTGTGCCTGGGCGGATCCGTTCAGTGCCGGTTCCATTGCGAGGGCGATAGTCGGTGTCTGCAAGCCTGCCATCGCCGGCGCACTGCGGCGCGCGGGACGCGCCGTGTGCGAAAACTTTACCTGGGCGGCATCGGCCGGACGTCATCTGGAGATCTACGCGGATTTCCCGGCAGACGCCGGATCCGTCCCGTCCCCGGCGGAGCATGTCCATGCCTGAGATGCATTTCCTGGTGCGATGGCCGGACGGATCGGGGCAGCGCTGCTACTCGCCTTCGCTGGTGATCAAGGATTTCTTCGTGCCCGGCCAGTCTTATCCGGTTGCGGAATTCGTCCAGCGCAGCCGCACGGCGCTCGATATCGCCAGCGAGCGCGTGCGGCAGAAGTACGGGTACGGTTGCGGTCATGCGGCTGCGCAGCTCGAGGAAATCGAGCGCATTGCCGCGCAGTTCGACAACCGCTCCGGCGTCCGCGTCACCGTGGAAGCCTTCGAGGAATGAAACCATGAACGATCTGAGCCGTCCTGAAACCTCGCGCCGGCATTGCCCGGTTATCGTCATCGGTGGCGGACAAGCCGGCCTGTCGATGAGTCATTGCCTGAAATCGCGTGGCGTCGACCATCTCGTATTCGAGAAACACCGCATCGCCCACGAATGGCGCGAAAGCCGCTGGGATTCGTTCTGCCTGGTCACGCCAAACTGGCAATGCCAGCTGCCCGGCTTTTCCTATCAGGGCAACGACCCTCACGGATTCATGAAGAAAGACGAGATCGTCAGCTACATCGAAGCCTACGCTGCATCGTTCGATCCCCCGATGATCGAAAACGCGGGCGTCAACTCCATGCGCCGCAGCCCGTCTGGCATGTTCGAACTCGAAACGACGCTGGGTCCGTTCACTTCGGACCAAGTCATCATCGCCATCGGCGGCTATCACGAACCGACCATTCCGCGCATGGCGGAGCGTCTGCCGCATAAGATTACGCAATTGCATTCATCGCAATATCGCAACTCGCAATCGCTACCCGAGGGCGAGGTGATGGTCGTGGGCAGCGGGCAGTCGGGGTGCCAGATCGCGGAAGACCTGCACCTGGCCGGCCGGCGCGTACACCTCTGCACAGGTGGTGCGCCGCGCACTGCCCGCTTTTATCGCGGCAGGGATGTGGTCGACTGGCTGCACGACATGGGCTACTACAAGATGCCGGTGCACGAGCATCCTATGAAGGAGAGCGTTCGCGCAAAGGCCAATCACTACGTGACCGGACGTGACGGTGGCCGCGACATCGACCTGCGGAAATTCGCGGCTGAGGGCATGCGTCTCTACGGGCGGCTGACCGATGTGCGCGGCGCACGGCTCGCGTTCGCCGCCGATCTCGCAAAAAACCTGGATCAAGCGGACGCGGTAGCGGAAAGCATCAAGACCACGATCGACAAATTCATCCAGTCAAAAGGCGTCGATGCGCCGGTCGAGCCGCGCTACACGCCGGTATGGCGACCGGGACAGGAACCGCGCGAAATCGATCTGGCGCATGCCGGCATCACCAGCATCGTCTGGAGCATCGGTTACCGCTCCGATTACCGCTGGATCGAGATCCCGGTTTTCGATGGCCGGGGCTATCCAAGTCACCACCGTGGCGTCACCGCTGCGCAGGGCCTGTATTTTCTTGGCCTGCCATGGCTGTACACGTGGGGATCCGGCCGATTCTCCGGAGTAGCGCAGGACGCACTCCATCTCGCCGATCGGATCCAAGGTCATATTGGTACCCGGTCGAGCACTCCCGGCGATCGGGCCCTGAACGAACTCGCGCTGGGGTCGTAAGCAGAGCCTGCACTCAATCGCCGGGTCCGGAAGAGCCGAAAACCCGCAGCCCTGATTGACGAGCCTGCCGCATAAATAAAACTGGTCTACAACGTCCCGCGGCAGCCCGGGCTTTGGCTCGGGGCAACATCGCGCCGCAAGACACAAGGGCGTGAAGATGATACAAAGGCCAGGGCTGGTCAAAGGCTGGCCCGGGCACGATAAAAAAAAGGAGGAGAGTGTTTGGCGCATTCGGATTCCACGAGCGGCGGAAGCGTTGACACCTTTCCCCTGCTTCTGTTGCAGCATGCAAGGAAGCAGGGGAACCGCACCGCCATCCGCGAGAAGGACCTCGGCATCTGGCAGCGCTGGACCTGGGCGCAGGTCGCCAACGAGGTGCGCGCGCTCGCCTGCGGCCTGGCTGCGCAAGGGTTCCGGCGCGGCATGAACCTCGCCATCATCGGCGACAACCGGCCGCGACTGTACTGGTCGTTTGCCGCGGCGCAATGCCTCGGCGGCGTGCCGGTGCCGATGTACCAGGACGCGGTCGCGCAGGAAATGCTGTTCGTCCTGGACAACGCAGAAATCGAATATGCCATCGTCGAGGATCAGGAACAGGTCGACAAGCTGCTCGAGATCCTGCCGCAGTACCCCAACCTCAAGCACATCTTCTACGACGATCCGCGCGGCCTGCGCAACTACGCCCAGCCGCAACTGATGTCTTACGACCGGCTGCGCGAAATCGGCCGCGAATTCGACCGGCGGGATCCGGGGTTCTTCGAGCGCGCCATCGGTGAAGTCCGGCCCACGGATGTGTGCGTCATGCTCTACACCTCGGGAACCACCGGCAAACCCAAGGGCGTTTGCCATACCCATGCGGGATTCGTCGCCGCGGCACGCGGCGACGTGGAGTTCGACGGGTTCACGCCCGACGACGAAGTGCTTTCCTACCTGCCGATGGCCTGGGTGGGAGACCATCTGTTTTCCTACGCGCAGGCGATGGTGGCGGGCTTCACCGTCAATTGCCCGGAGTCGCCCGAAACGGTGATGACCGACCTGCGCGAAATCGGTCCGACGTATTATTTCGCGCCGCCCCGGGTATTCGAGAACTTGCTGACGACGGTGATGATCCGCATCGACGACGCCGGCCGGATCAAGCGCCACCTGTTCCACTACTTCATGGGCGTAGCGCGCCGCTGTGGGGCGGAGATCATGGACGGCAAGCCGGTTTCGCTGTCCGACCGACTGTTGTATTGGCTCGGCGATCTGTTGATCTATGGGCCGCTCCGAAACGTGCTGGGTATGAGCCGTATCCGGGTGGCCTATACCGGCGGCGCCGCGATCGGGCCGGACCTGTACCGCTTCTATCGCTCGATCGGCATCAACCTCAAGCAGCTCTACGGCCAGACCGAGACCAGCGTCTACGTTTGCAAGCAGCCGACTGGCGCCGCCAAACTCGATTCAGTCGGCCGGCCGTTGCCGGGGGTGGAGATCAAGATAGCCGACAACGGCGAAGTGCTGGTGAAGACACCCGGCATGCTCAAGGAGTACTACAAGCGCCCGGATGCGACCGAGGAATCCATATCGCCCGACGGATATTTCCTGACCGGGGATGCCGGCTTCCTGGACGCCGACGGCGACCTGAAGATCATCGACCGGGCGAAAGATGTGGGAAAATTCGCGGACGGGTCGTTGTTCGCACCCCAGTTTCTCGAGAACAAGCTCAAGTTCTTCCCATACATCAAGGAAGCGGTCTGCTTCGGGGACAAGCGCCAAATGGCATGCGCCTTCGTCAACATCGACATACAGGCGGTGGGTAATTGGGCGGAGAAGCACAACCTGCCCTATAGCGGTTATATCGATCTCGCCGGCAAGCCCGAGGTCTACGACCTGATCCAGCAATGCGTCGAGCAGGTCAATGCCGACCTTGCCAAGGAGCCGCATCTGGCCGGCTCGCAGATCCATCGCTTCCTGGTGTTGCACAAAGAGCTCGATCCGGACGAAGACGAACTCACACGCACCCGCAAGGTGCGCCGCAGCTTTGTCGCGCAAAAGTACGCCATGCTGGTGGATGCGTTGTTCGGCGGCAAGGCCTCGCAGTTCATCCGCACGCAGGTCAAGTTCGAGGACGGCCGCACCGGCAACATCGAGGCCGATGTAAAAATCCGCGACGCCGTCACTTACCCGGCCGCGGCGCAACGCATCCGCGCCTGACTGTGAACGCGAACCCGGCCGACCGCCGTATCGGCGACGTGATCCTGAAGATGGAGAACATCTCGCTCGCCTTCGGCGGCGTCAAGGCACTCAACGAGATCAGTTTCGACGTGCGCGAACACGAGATCCGCGCCATTATCGGGCCCAACGGCGCCGGCAAGAGTTCGCTGCTCAACGTCATCAATGGGGTGTACCACCCTAACGAGGGTACCGTCACCTACAAGGGCAACACGCGCCGGCAGATGCGCCCGCACGAGGCGGCGAGCCAGGGAATCGCACGCACCTTTCAGAACATCGCGCTGTTCAAGGGCATGACGGTGCTGGACAACATCATGACCGGGCGGACGCTGAAGATGCACGCCGGCTTCCTGTCGCAGTGCCTGTACTTCGGCAAGGCGCGCCGTGAGGAGCTTGAGCACCGCAGGATGGTCGAGAACATCATCGACTTTCTGCAAATCGAATCGATCCGCAAGACGCCGGTGGGGCGGCTCGCCTACGGCCTGCAGAAACGGGTCGAACTCGGCCGCGCGCTGGCAGCGGAACCGGAACTGCTGCTGCTCGACGAACCGATGGCCGGCATGAATGTGGAGGAAAAACAGGACATGAGCCGCTTTATCCTCGACGTCAACGACGAATTCGGCACGACGATTGTGTTGATCGAGCACGACATGGGCGTGGTGATGGATCTGTCGGACCGCGTGGTGGTGCTCGACTACGGCCGCAACATCGGCGACGGCACGCCGGACGAGGTTCGCAGCAATCAGGCCGTGATCGATGCCTATCTGGGCGTCGCCCATTAACGGTGAGGCGTGAGGCGAGAAGCGTGAGACGTAACGACAAAAGAATACCCGTTGTGATCCTCGAGGCCATGGACATTCACCACAGCCGGCGCCAGCGCGTGTCGGGTGTTGCACCTTCGCATTTACGCCTTTCGCCTCACGCCTTACCCCCTTACGCCTCACGGACTGACCATGTCTTTTTTTCTTGAGGTGCTGATCGGCGGGCTGATGGCGGGAGTTCTCTACTCGCTGGTGGCCCTGGGATTTGTGCTGATCTTCAAGGCGTCCGGCGTCTTCAATTTCGCCCAGGGTGCGATGGTGCTGTTCGCCGCGCTGACGCTGGTGCGGTTGATGGAAATACTGAAGGGAACGTTTTCTCCATTCCTGCTGGCACTTGCGATAACCATTGCCGTCATGATCGGGCTTGCGCTTGTCATCGAGCGGCTGGTGCTGCGGCCGCTGGTGAACCAGGCTGGCATCAGCCTGTTTATGGCCACCATCGGCATCTCCTATTTCCTGGACGGTTTCGGGCAATCGGTGTGGGGCAGCGACATTTACAAGCTTGATATCGGCATGCCCAAACGTTCGCTGACGCTGTTCGAGTCCGTGTTCGAGGGAGGCGTGCTGGTGCCCGGCGGGGACCTGGTCGCGACGCTGATCGCCGGTCTGCTGGTCGCGGGTCTGGCGATTTTTTTCCAAAAGACCCGCATCGGCCGGGCGCTGCGTGCGGTGGCAGACGATCACCAGGCCGCTCAATCGGTCGGCATTCCGCTCAACTACATTTGGATCATCGTGTGGACGGCTGCGGGCCTGGTCGCGCTGGTGGCCGGCATGGTGTGGGGATCCAAGCTCGGCGTGCAGTTTTCGCTTGCGCTGGTCGCCCTGAAGGCGCTGCCAGTGCTTATTCTTGGCGGGTTCGAATCGATTCTTGGCGCCATCGTGGGCGGGCTCATCATCGGCGCCGGGGAAAAGCTTTCCGAGGTTTACCTCGGACCGCTGGTCGGCGGCGGCATCGAGAACTGGTTTGCCTACGTGCTGGCGCTGCTGTTCCTTCTCGTCAGGCCCGAGGGTCTGTTCGGGGAGAAACATATTGATAGGGTCTGAAAACCGGTGAGGCGAGAGGCGTGAGGCGTAACGACAAAAGAATAGCCGTTGGGATCCAGAAGGCCATGGACATTGACCACAGCCGGCGCCGGCTCATTTCGACTGTTGCACCTTCGCAATTACGCCTCACGCCTCACGCCTAACGCCTAACGCCTCACCATGTTCTACAGAGAAGCGGGACAATTCAAGACTTCCTACGGCGCCGACCAGGCGGTGTTCCCGATCCTTCAGGATCGGGTCTTCATCGCACTCTGGCTTGCGATCGGTTTCATTCTGGTGCCGCTTGTTTCGACCGAGTATCTTTTTCGCGCCATATTCATCCCTTTCCTGATCATGTCGCTCGCGGCGCTCGGGCTCAATTTGCTGGTCGGCTACTGCGGGCAGCTTTCACTCGGAACCGGCGGTTTCATGGCTGTGGGCGCCTACGCCGCCTACAACCTGAGCGTGCGCATCCCGGGCCTGAATCCGCTGGTGGCGTTTCTGCTCGCCGGCGGCGTAACGACGGTGGTCGGCATCGTGTTCGGCATTCCCAGTCTGCGCATCAGGGGTTATTATCTGGCCGTGGCCACCCTGGCCGCGCAATTCTTCCTGGATTGGGTGTTCAGCCGGGTCGCGTGGTTCACCAACAACTCACCATCGGGTTCCATCACCGCACCGCCGATAACGCTGTTCAGCCTCACTTTCGAAACCCCGGTCAAGAAGTACCTGCTGTGCCTTGCAATCCTGGTGTTGTTCGCGGTGGTAGCGAAGAATATCGTGCGCGGCCGCATCGGACGCGTCTGGATGGCGACGCGCGACATGGACGTAGCCGCGGAAATCATCGGCATCCGCCCCATGTACGCGAAACTTTCCGCCTTCGCGGTGAGTTCATTCTTCATCGGCGTGGCGGGTGCGCTCTGGGCATCCGTTCACCTGGGCTCATGGGAACCGCTCGCCTTCGACATCAATCGGTCGTTCAGCATCCTTTTCATGGTCATCATCGGCGGGCTGAGTTCAATCCTGGGCAGTTTGCTCGGGGCCGCCTTCATTACCCTGCTGCCGCTATTGCTCAACCAGCTACCCCAATGGTTCGGCATCGCCATTTCAACGGCGATGATCTCGCACCTGGAATCGATGATCTTCGGGGCTCTGATCGTTTTTTTCCTGATCGTGGAACCCTTGGGATTGGCGCGACTGTGGCACATCGGTAAGGAAAAATTGCGCTTGTGGCCGTTCCCATATTAACTTGACGAACAAGCAAACCACAGCCGGCCGCGGCACCATTCCAAAAGGAGGCAACACCATGGAAAAATTTTTCAGTCTCAAAATCCTAGTGCTGGGAGCCGCCGCGGCGGGCGCGCTCTTGGCGGCGGCGCAGACGTTCGCGCAGGCCAATGAACAGTTCGTCCCGGCGCTCGTTTATCGAAGCGGCCCTTACGCGCCCAACGGCGTTCCCTGGGCGAACGGCTATTCGGACTACCTGACCCTGGTGAACGAGCGCGACGGCGGCATCAACGGTGTGAAGATCGTTTTCGAGGAATGCGAAACTGGCTACTCCACCGACCGCGGCGTGGAGTGCTACGAGCGCCTGAAGGGTAAGGGACCCACCGGTGCGGCTGTGTTCAGCCCGCTCTCCACGGGGATCACCTACGCACTGACGGAAAAGGCGCCAGTGGACAAGATCCCGCTGATTACCATGGGCTACGGCCGCTCCGAATCCGTGGATGGCAGCGTGTTCGCGTGGAACTTCCCGTTGTTGGGCACCTATTGGACTGCCGCCGATGTGATCATCCAGTATATTGGCCAGATTAACGGCGGCCTCGACAAGCTCAAGGGCAAGAAAATCGCACTGGTGTATCACGACTCGCCCTACGGCAAGGAGCCGATCCCGCTGCTTAACGAGCGCGCCAAGCGCCATGGCTTCGAACTGCTCACGATCCCGGTCACGCACCCGGGCGTGGAGCAAAAGGCTGCGTGGTTGCAGGTCCGTCAGAACCGTCCCGATTACGTGCTGCTGTGGGGTTGGGGTGTGATGAACTCCACCGCCATCAAGGAAGCGGTGGCGGTGAACTATCCGCGCGACCATATGATCGGCGTATGGTGGGCCGGCGCGGAGCCAGACGTTCTGCCCGCGGGCGAAGACGCGAAGGGCTACAACTCCATCGCCCTGCAGCACTCGGCAGGCCAAATAGCGGTGCACGCGGACATCCTGAAGAATGTGTACGACAAGGGCAAAGGCGCAGGCAAACGGGAGGAGGTGGGGCACGTGCTCTACAACCGCGGCATGCTCAACGCCATGCTGGTGGTCGAATCGATCCGCACTGCCCAGGGAAAATACGGCAGGAAACCGATGACCGGCGAACAGGTGCGCTGGGGGATCGAGAACCTCAACCTCGACCAGAACCGTATCAAGCAACTCGGTTTTGCCGGCATGCTGCAACCGCTCAAGGTATCGTGCAATGATCACGAGGGTGTGCGCCATGCGCGCATCCACCAGTGGGACGGCGCCAAGTGGAAGTTCGTGTCGGACTGGATCGAAGGCGACAACACGGTGCTGCGCCCGATGGTGGACGAGGCGGCCAAGAAATACGCCAAGGAAAAGAACATCACCCCGCGTGACTGCACAAAGGCGTGAACGAAAGTAATGGGGAAAAGTGTGAATGAGTGAAGGGTTTCCCTTTCCTCCGTCACCTGGGGGAGAGGGCGGGGTGTGGGGGATCACGCATTCACCCTTCACGCATTCACCTACCGATTCAGAACCTGAACATGTCAGCACAAGCTCAAGCCGCCCTCCTGACCGTAAATAACATCGAGGTCATCTACGACCACGTGATCCTGGTGTTGAAGGGAGTGTCCCTCGAGGTGCATGGCGGGCGCATCGTCGCGCTGCTGGGTGCCAATGGCGCGGGCAAATCCACCACGCTCAAGTCAATTTCCAACCTGTTGCGCGCCGAGCGCGGCGAAGTCACCAAAGGTTCGGTGGAATTCGATGGCGAGCGAATCGATCAACGGAATCCCTCAGACGTGGTCAAGCGCGGCATCGTGCAAGTGATGGAAGGGCGCCATTGCTTCGCCCACCTCACAGTGGAGGAAAACCTTCTTACCGGCGCGTTCACCCGCAGCGTGGGTCGCACCGAGATTGCCGCAGACCTTGACAAGGTCTACACCTATTTTCCGCGTCTGAAGCAGCGCCGCGGCAGCCTTGCCGGCTACACGTCAGGTGGCGAACAGCAGATGACCGCGGTGGGCCGCGCGCTGATGGCACGACCGCGCATGATCCTTCTCGATGAGCCTTCGATGGGCCTCGCGCCGCAGATCGTCGAGGAAATCTTCGAGATCGTGCGCAGCCTGAACCAGAACGAAAAAGTGAGCTTTCTTCTTGCGGAGCAGAACACCAACGTCGCGCTGCGTCATGCCGACTACGGCTACATACTCGAGAACGGCCGGGTGGTGTTGGACGGCCCGGCTTCCAATCTCGCCAGCAACGAAGACGTGAAGGAGTTCTATCTCGGCCTGTCGACCGCGGGACGCAAGAGCTTCCGCGACGCCAAACACTATCGCCGCCGCAAGCGCTGGCTGGCGTAAAAACTGTGTTCACCACGGAGGACACGGAGGAAAGGCAACAACGGAAAGACAGGCGCGATATGAAAATCTGGTCCGGTGGCATCATGACCACTGGCGCAAGGTTTTAACACTCGTCTGCCTTGTTTGCCTTTGTTTTTCCTCCGTATCCTCCGTGGTTCAAAAATTTTCTATGACTGACTACTACGACGACCTTGAAACGCGTGACCCGGAAGCGCGCGAGCGCGCGCTGTTCGGCGCGCTGCCCGGGCAGATTCGGCATGCGACAGCCAATGCCGCTTACTTTGCGCGGCTGCTGAGGGACGTCGATCCGAACGCGATCCGCGATCGCAAAGCGCTGGCCGGACTGCCGGTCACGCGCAAATCCGATCTGATTGCATTGCAAAAGGAATCGCCGCCGTTCGCCGGCATGACGGCAACCGCTACCGGCGATCTCGGCAGAGTATTTTCGTCACCCGGTCCGATCTATGACCCGCAGGGTGCGCGCGGAGATTTCTGGCGCTTCGGCCGCGCGTTGTTCGCCGCCGGTTTCCGCCGCGGAGATCTCGTGCACAACACTTTTTCCTATCATTTCACGCCAGCCGGTTTCATGATGGACCTTGCCGCGCAGGCAGTCGGCTGCGCGGTGTTCCCTGCCGGCGTCGGACAGACCGAACTGCAGGTCGCGGCCATTGCCGACCTCAAACCGGACGGTTATGCCGGCACGCCGTCTTTCCTGAAGATCATTCTCGAAAAAGCGGATGAATTGAAAGCGGATGTCACCAGTCTGAAAAAAGCGAGCGTGTCGGGCGAGGCCTTGCTGCCGCCGGTACGCGAAATGCTCAAGACTCGCGGCATCGAGGTGCGGCAAAGCTATGGCACAGCGGATCTGGGATTGATCGCCTACGAAACCGAACCGATGGGCGGACTCGTGGTGGACGAAGGCGTCATTGTCGAGATCCTGCGCCCGGGCACCGGCTATCCGGTTGCCGAGGGAGAAGTCGGCGAAGTCGTCGTCACTACGCTATGCAACGAATATCCGCTGATCCGCTTCGCCACTGGCGATTTGTCGGCAATGGCAGTGGGCGTGAGCGCCTGCGGCCGCACCAACATGCGCATCAAGGGCTGGATGGGTCGCGCCGACCAGACGACCAAAGTGAAGGGCATGTTCGTGCATCCGTCGCAGATCGACCAGGTCGTCAAACGCCATCCCGAAATCCTGAAGGCGCGTCTGACCGTGGAGCACGATGCCGAGCGCAACGATCGCATGCGATTGCGCTGCGAAGTTCGCAGCCGCAACGATGCGCTGTCACAGGCCATCGCCGACAGCGTGCGCGATGTCTGCAAACTGCGCGGCGATGTCGAATTCGCCGACCCTGGCTCACTGCCGAACGACGGCAAGATCATCGAGGACTTGCGCAAATACGATTAACCCTTCACCGCAAAGGCGCGAAGGCGCAAAGGAAACGCGAAGGAGAGCAAGAACAACAATAACGAAAAACTCGGCACAACTGTCACTTTGCCAGGACCATTCCGGATTCAGTCTTGTATTCCTTTGCGTGCCCTCCTTTGCGCCTTCGCGCCTTTGCGGTTCAGTCCTAGGATTTAGAGAGTAACCATGTCCACCCACGCAATCAGCAATTATCCAGTACCGAAACTCGAAGAACTTCCCGACGACGTCCGCGACAAGATGCTCGAGGTCCAGCAAAAGGCCGGGTTCATTCCGAATGTATTCGTGACGCTGGCGCATCGTCCGGACGAGTTTCGCGCCTTCTTCGCGTATCACGACGCGCTGATGCTGAAGGAATCCGGTCTGTCGAAAGCCGAGAAGGAAATGATTGTCGTCGCCACCAGCGGACTCAGCCAGTGCCCGTACTGCGTGATCGCGCACGGCGCCATCCTGCGCATCTACGCGAAGAATCCGCAGATCGCCGACCAGGTGGCGATTCACCATCGCAAGGCCGACCTCACGCCGCGGCAGAAGGCGATGCTGGATTTCGCCTGTAAACTCTCGCGCACGCCCGAGGCGATGACCGATGCGGACCACGACGTCCTGCGCGGCCACGGCTTCAGCGCGGAGGATATTTGGGACATCGGCGGCATCACCGCGTTCTTCGCGCTGTCCAACCGAATGGCGCACCTGATCGACATGCGCCCGAACGACGAGTTCTATTTGCTTGGACGCGCCCCGCCCACCCCGAAATGACGCAACGCAAGCCGTGCCGGGCACGGCTTGCGGCCTGCCCGCGGTGCTATAATTTTTTACCGAATGGAGACCGCAGCACAAACGCTGCAATCCCCCGAAAAACAGCGACAGCAATCTCACCCAAGGTAGAGCCATGGCAGCACTTCCGGATGACGATCCGCAAGAGACAAACGAGTGGCTGGATGCCCTCGACGGAGTCCTGCAGCATGAAGGTCCCGAGCGAGCGCACTACATCCTCGAGCAACTGATCGAGAAGGCGCGGCGCTCAGGCGCCTACCTTCCGTACAGCGCCAATACCGCCTACATCAACACCATCCCGCCCGGTCAGGAGGACCGCTCCCCCGGCGATCACGAACTGGAACATCGCATCCGCTCGTATGTGCGCTGGAACGCCGCGGCAATGGTGTTGCGCGCCAACAAGCAATCCTCGGAGCTCGGCGGCCATATCGCCAGCTTTGCGTCGGCGGCAACGCTGTACGACGTCGGTTTCAATCACTTCTGGCATGCACGGTCGGAAAATCACGGCGGCGACCTGGTGTTCGTGCAGGGGCATTCGGCCCCCGGCGTCTATGCCCGCGCCTTCATGCTCGGCCGGCTGTCGCGGGAGCAGATGGACAGCTTTCGTCAGGAAGTGGACGGCAAAGGCCTGTCTTCCTATCCGCACCCGTGGCTGATGCCGGATTTCTGGCAGTTCCCGACAGTATCGATGGGACTGGGTCCCATCATGGCGATCTACCAGGCCCGCTTCATGAAATACCTTCAGGACCGCGGCCTCGCCAACACCGAGGGGCGCAAGGTCTGGTGTTTCCTCGGCGACGGCGAGATCGATGAGCCCGAATCGATGGGCGCGATCGGCGTGGCCGCGAGAGAGAAACTCGACAACCTCATTTTCGTCGTGAACTGCAATCTGCAGAGGCTGGACGGCCCGGTGCGCGGCAACGGCAAGATCATCCAGGAACTCGAAGCGGATTTCCGCGGTGCCGGCTGGAACGTGATCAAGGTGATCTGGGGCGCCTACTGGGATCCGCTGCTGGCCAAGGACAAGAACGGCACGCTGGTCAAGCGCATGGAAGAAGCGGTCGACGGCGAGTATCAGACTTTCAAATCCAAGGACGGTGCCTACGTGCGCAAGCACTTCTTCGGCAAGTATCCGGAGTTGCTGGAGATGGTGGCCAACATGTCCGACGACGACGTCTGGCGCTTGAATCGCGGCGGCCACGATCCGCACAAGATGTACGCCGCCTATGCCGCGGCGATGAAAACCGTGGGCCAACCGACCGTGATCCTGGCCAAGACCATCAAGGGTTACGGCATGGGCGAAGCCGGCGAAGCGCAGAACATCACCCACCAGCAGAAGAAAATGGGCACGACGTCGCTGAGGGCATTCCGCGACCGCTTCGACCTGCCGGTGCCCGACGACAAACTGGATGAAGTGCCTTACCTGACGTTCGAAGAAGGCTCGCCGGAACTCGACTACATGCGCAAGCGCCGCGAAGCGCTGGGCGGCTACCTGCCCTCGCGCCGGCAAAAGGGCGATACGCTGGAAATCCCGCCGTTGTCCGCCTTCGAGCCGCTGCTGAAGAGCTCGGAGGAACGCGAGTCGTCGTCGACGATGGCGTTCGTGCGCATTCTGAACATCCTGGTGAAAGACAAGAACGTCGGCAAGCGCGTGGTGCCGATCGTACCGGATGAGTCGCGCACCTTCGGCATGGAAGGCATGTTCCGCCAGCTCGCCATCTGGTCCTCGGTCGGGCAGCTGTACACGCCGCAGGACGCCGAACAGTTGATGTTCTACAAGGAGGACAAGCAAGGGCAGATCCTGCAGGAGGGCATCAACGAACCCGGCGCGATGTCGTCATGGATCGCGGCGGCCACGTCGTACTCGAATCACGGCGTGTCCATGATCCCGTTCTACATCTATTACTCCATGTTCGGCTTCCAGCGCGTCGGCGACCTGGCCTGGGCGGCGGGCGACCAGCGTGCGCGCGGTTTCATGCTCGGCGGCACGTCCGGGCGCACCACGCTGAACGGCGAAGGCCTGCAGCACGAGGACGGCCACAGCCACATCCTGTCGTCGACGATTCCGAACTGTATCTCGTACGACCCGACCTACGCTTACGAAGTCGCGGTCATCATCCAGGACGGCCTGCGCCGCATGTTCAAGGAGCAGGAGGATGTTTTCTACTACATCACGCTGCTGAACGAAAATTATGTCCAGCCGGCAATGCCGAAGGGCGTGGAGGAAGGCATCCTCAAGGGGATGTACAGATTGTCCGAAGGCAAGGGCAAGAAGGCTGCACCGCGAGTGCAATTGCTGGGCAGCGGCGCGATTTTGCGCGAAGTCATCGCTGCGCAGGACCTGCTGGAAAAGGATTTTGGCGTCGCGGGGGATGTCTGGAGCTGCCCCAGCTTCAACGAGCTGCGCCGTGAAGGCCTGGATGTGCAGCGCTGGAACCTGCTGCATCCGGAAGACAAGCCGCGCGAAACCTATGTCGGCCGTTGCCTCAATGCAGCGTCCGGTCCGGTGGTGGCCGCGACCGATTACATGAAGCTGTTCGCCGATCAGATCCGTCCGTTCCTCTACAAGCACTATGTCGTGCTCGGAACTGACGGTTTTGGCCGCTCGGATTACCGCCGGCAGTTGCGCAAGTTCTTCGAAGTGGATCGCTACTACGTGACGGTGGCGGCGCTGAAGGCGCTGGCCGACGAAGGCAGCGTTCCGGCCGCGACGGTCGCCAAGGCAATCAAGAAATACGGCATCGATCCCAACAAGCCGAACCCGGTCACGGTATGAAATTCGGTGAATGCGCGAATGAGTCTGCGTTTGTTCACCCTTCACCTTTCACGCCTTTATGGCCAAAGGCCGGTATCCCGCCGAGCGGGGCACACATTCACAGATCCATCATTTACCATTCACTATTCACTGAATAAATTATGGGCAGCCTCAGAGACGTCCTCGTCCCCGATATCGGCGACTTCAAGAACATTCCGGTGATCGAAGTTCTGGTCAAGCCGGGCGATACCGTGAAGGCGGAGGATTCGCTGATCACGCTGGAATCCGACAAGGCGACGATGGAAGTACCGGCGCCGTTCGCCGGTGTGGTGAAGGAATTGAAAATAAGACCCGGCGACAAGGTATCGGAAGGCGCGGCGATCCTCAGCCTGGAAATCAGCGAAGGCGCGGCAGCCCCGGCGCCTGCAGCGGCACCACAGAAACCCGCCGCCGCACCTGCTCCAGCGCCAGCTCCCGCGGCCCAACCGCCGGTGCCGGCCGCCGCAACGCCCGCACCCGCGCCACCGGTCGCCGCACCTGTCGCTGCTGCGATCAACGAAGAAGGATTTTCCCGCGCGCACGCGAGCCCTTCCGTGCGCCGCTTCGCGCGCGAACTCGGTGTCGACCTCGGACGCATCAGGGGCAG
This sequence comes from Betaproteobacteria bacterium, assembly GCA_016194905.1. Lineage (NCBI taxonomy): Bacteria > Pseudomonadati > Pseudomonadota > Betaproteobacteria > Betaproteobacteria bacterium. The sequence continues at coordinate 308,988 of JACQAP010000019.1, read as the reverse complement.
CGGGCCCAAAGAACGCATCCTCAAGGAAGATATCGCCGGTTTCGTCAAAACCACGCTGGCACAACCGTCCGGCGGAAGCGGCGGCGAGGCAGGACTGTCGCTCGGATTGCCGGCGTGGCCACAAGTGGATTTCGCGAAGTTCGGCCCGGTGGAAACCCTTGCGCTGTCGCGCATCAAGAAAATTTCCGGCCCGGCCCTGCATCGCAACTGGGTATCCATCCCCCACGTCACGCAGAACGACGAAGCCGACATCACCGAACTCGAAGCCTTCCGCAAGAGCATGGCAGATGAAGCGCAGAAGCAGGGCGTCAAGCTCACGCCGCTCGCCTTCATCATGAAGGCCGTCGTCGCTGCGCTGAAGAACCATCCGGAATTCAATTCTTCGCTCGCGCCCGCGGGCGATGCGCTGATTCTGAAGCGCTACTATCACATCGGTGTCGCAGTCGATACACCGGGTGGGCTGGTGGTGCCGGTGGTTCGCAACGTCGATCAGAAAGGCGTCCTGCAACTGGCGAAGGAACTCGCGGAGACCAGCGCGAAGGCGCGCGACGGCAAGCTGGGGCCGGCCGAGATGCAGGGCGGGACGTTCTCCATATCGAGCCTGGGTGGAATCGGCGGCACACATTTCACGCCGATCATCAATGCTCCCGAAATCGCGATCCTCGGGGTATCGAAGTCGTCGACGAAACCGGTCTGGAAGGACGGACAGTTCGTACCGCGACTGATGATGCCGCTGTCGCTGTCCTACGATCACCGCGCGGTGGACGGCGCGCAAGGCGCGCGGTTCATTACCAACTTGTCAACCACCCTCTCGGATATCCGCCGCGTCCTTTTGTGAACGGTTATCGGCGAACAGCGATCGGTCGAATATAAATGTCGTTTGCGTTCGCTGTTCGCTGTTTATGGTCGAAGACCGGTACCCCTTCAGGGGCGCTGTTCCCTGTTGACCCAGATTGAGTTCATCAACCCCAATCGGCGTACTGGGCGGAACCTTCGATCCGGTTCATTGCGCCCATCTGCGCCTGGCCGAAGAGCTCGCGGACGGCATCGGCCTGTCCAAGGTTCGCTTCATTCCGACCGGCGCGCCGCCGCATCGAGGAACTCCGAAGGTGACCGGGGCTCACAGGATGGAGATGGTGCGCCTGGCGATTGCCGGCAATCCGCGCTTCGAGGCGGACGACCGCGAAATCCGCCGCCAGGGCGTTTGCTACACCTTCGACACGCTGAATGAATTGCGGGCCGAACTTGGCGACCGCCCGCTGTGTCTGTTGATGGGATCGGACGCTTTTTCCGCATTGACCACCTGGCACCGTTGGGAAGAGCTGTTCGACCTGGCCCATATCGTGATCGCGCACCGCCCGGGCTTTTCCCCGCAGCAGTTGCAGTCTTCCCTGCCGGGGCCGCTGCGCAAGATCTACCTGCAGCGGCTGGCCGCTTCCACCGGAATTCTGCGGCGAGACAGTGCCGGGACCGTTTACGCCAGGGAAATCACTGCGTTGGACATTGCCGCGACCCAGATCCGGGGACTGCTGGCCGGCGGCGGGAGTGCGCGCTATCTGGTCCCGGATGCGGTTCTCGATTACATTGAAACCAACCGTCTTTACAAGGAACGCGATGCACGTTGAAGCCGTGAAACAAGCCGCCGTCGAGGCCCTGGAAGAAATCAAGGCCAGGGACATCACCGTCCTCGACGTCAGGAAAATGACGTCCCTGTTCGATTACATGATCGTCGCCACCGCCGAATCGGCGCGCCAGACCAAGGCGCTGGCAAGAAACGTGCAGGAGAAGCTCAGGGAGCTGGGGGTACGCGTCCAGGGTCTGGAAGGCGAAAAGACCGGGGAATGGGTGCTGGTCGACCTGGGCGACATCATCGTGCATGTAATGCAGCCGGAGATTCGCAGCTATTACAACCTCGAGCAATTGTGGGGCGGCAGGCCGCCCTCCCCGCATGCGACCACCTGGAGAAACGCTCCCGGCGCCGAACCGCCGGCCGCCTTGTAAGCCTCCCTTCCGATTGAAGCTGCATATCCTCGCCATCGGCCATAAACCGCCCGCCTGGGTGGTGGCCGGGTTCGAGGACTATGTCCGGCGCATGCCACGCGAGGCGCGCATCGAAGTTACCGAGATCAAACCCGCCCCCCGGAGCGGCCGGGCCCAGTCGGCGGCATCGATTTTCCGGATACTCGCCGTGGAAAAGGCCCGCTTCCTTGCTGCCCTCCCGCCGGGCTGTGTAAGAATAGCGCTGGACGAACGCGGTAAGCAGCTCACCACAGCCGAACTGGCCCGCAAGCTGGCGGCCTGGATGCGGGGGGGAAGCGACGTTGCTTTCATGATTGGCAGTGCCGATGGGCTCGATCAGGAACTGAAAGCCAACGCCGATCTCCTGCTTGCCCTTTCGGCGATGACGCTTCCGCATGCCATGGTGCGGGTGTTGCTCGCCGAACAGCTTTACCGCGCAATGTCGATGATCCGGAACCACCCTTATCACCGGGAATAGCGCCGCCGATTTCGGCGCCGACAAAACCAAGAGCCGAACACACGTGCCGTCGCTGGAAAAACATATCTACCTCGCCTCGCGCAGTGCGCGCCGCCGTGACCTGCTCAAGCAGATGGGCGTGAACTTCGAGATGCTGCTGCTGCGCGAAGGCGCCGGCCGCGATGCCGATTTCGACGAATCGCAGATCGGCAACGAATTGCCGCGCGACTATGTCGTGCGCGTCGCCCGACTGAAGGCGGAAGCAGGCTGGTTGCGCCTGGAGCAGCGACGCCTCATGCGCCACCCGGTGCTGGCGGGCGACACCACGGTCGCTTTCAACGACACCATTCTCGCCAAACCCAAAGACCGCGAGGAAGCGGTGGCCATGCTCAAGCAGCTCTCCGGCACGGTGCATCAGGTCTATACCGCGGTGGCCGTCAAATTCCACGATTCGCTGCAGGAGGCCCTTTCGGTCACCGAAGTGCGCTTGCGCGAGCTTTCCGACGACGAGATCCGACGCTACGTCGCCAGCGGCGACCCGATGGACAAGGCCGGGGCCTACGGCATCCAGGGCAAGGCGTCGATGTTCATCGAATCCATCAACGGCAGCTACAGCGGCGTGGTCGGACTGCCTATGTTCGAAACCTCGCGCCTCTTGACTCATCTCGGCTTCCAGCTGCTGTGAACGAGGAAATCCTGATCAACGTCACCCCGCAGGAAACCCGGGTCGCGGTGATGCAGCAGGGTGTCGTCCAGGAATTGCACATTGAACGCAGCGCCAGCCGCGGCATAGTGGGCAACATCTATGTCGGCGAGGTCAGCCGCGTGTTGCCGGGCATGCAATCGGCGTTCATCCAGATCGGTCTGGACCGCGCCGCTTTCCTGCACGTGGCCGACATCTGGTTCCATCGCCAGAACCATGAAGACGCCAAACCGATCGAACGCATCCTGCACGACGGCCAGAAGCTGCTGGTGCAGGTCATCAAGGATCCGATCGGGACAAAAGGTGCGCGGCTGTCGACGCAGATCAGCATCGCCGGTCGCCTGCTGGTCCATCTGCCGCAGGAATCCCACATCGGCATTTCGCAGCGCATCGAGGACGAAAACGAGCGCGCATTGCTGCGCGAAAAACTGCAGCACCTGATTTCCGCCGATGAAACCGGCGGCTACATCGTGCGCACCATGGCGGAGACCGCCAGCGAAAAAGAGCTTGGCGCCGACATCGAATATCTGCGCAAGCTGTGGTCCGACATCCAGGAAAAATCGCGCACCGTTGCCACGCCGGCGCTGCTTTACCAGGACCTGAGTCTGTCGCTGCGCGTGCTGCGCGATTTCGTCAACGACGAAAGCGGCCGCATCCTGGTGGATTCGCGCGAGACCTTCCAGCGCATGCAGGCGTTTGCGACCGAGTACACATTGTCCTTTGTCGATCGCATCCATCACTACACCGGCGACCGGCCGCTGTTCGACCTGTATGCCGTCGAAGACGAAATAGAGCGGGCACTCGCACGCCGTGTGCCGCTCAAGTCCGGCGGCTATCTGATCATCGACCAGACGGAGGCGCTGACCACGATCGATGTGAATACCGGCGGCTTTGTCGGCGGCCGCAATTTCGACGAGACCATCTTCAAGACCAACCTCGAAGCGTCACAGGTGATCGCGCGCCAGTTGCGCCTGCGCAACCTGGGCGGCATCATCATCATCGACTTCATCGACATGGACAACGAAGTGCACCGCAATGCGGTCATCTCGGAGTTCAAGAAAGCTTTGCTGCCCGATCGCACGCGCATGACGGTGAACGGCTTCACGCATCTCGGACTGGTGGAGATGACGAGAAAGCGCACCCGCGAGAGCCTCGCACATATCCTGTGCGAACCCTGCCCGACCTGTCAGGCGCGCGGCGAGGTCAAAACCGCGCAGACGATTTGCTACGAAATCCTGCGCGAGCTGGTGCGCGAATCACGGCAGTTCGACGCGCGGGAATTCCGCATCCTCGCCTCGCAAAAAGTCATCGACATGTTCCTCGACGAGGAATCGCAGAGCCTGGCGATGCTCGAGGAATTCATCAGCAAGCCGATTTCACTTCAGGTGGAAACGATCTACACGCAAGAGCAGTACGACATCGTTTTGATGTAATAAGAGAAGTACCGCGTGCCGGAAGTCCTGTGCTTTCGCGGTCAGCCTTTTGCTTTTGGATGCAGTATCGGCAACGCCAGACCGCCTGCGACCAAGCCCCAGAACGCCGACCCTATCCCGAAGAGCGTCACGCCCGAGGCGGTAACGAGGAAGGTGACCAGCGCGGCCTCCCGGTCGCGTTCGGCCGCCATCGCAGCCGCGAGACCGTTGCCGATCGTGCCGATCAGCGCAAGGCCCGCTATGGCGGCAACGAGTTCATGCGGAAGCGCGGTGAACAGCGCACCGACCGTCGCGCCGAACAGCCCGATCAGCACATAAATGACTGCCGAACTCGTGAACCCGACCAGAACCGTGACGAAGCCCGCAACGATCGCGGAGAGGGAGAAATCTCTGGTAATAGACATGGGAGGTCAGCGATTGTTCTTGTGTTGTCCGGACAGCAAGCGATCCCGGGCTCATCCCCGTTCTTGCTGCTATGCGACCTTCGCTACTTTCATCTCCGCCGGATCGCGCTGCAGCACGTCGCGAATCTGCGTGAGTTCCTCGACTTGCTTGCCGAGTTGCAGTTGCTGCTGTTCAAGCTGGCGTACGCGTTCCTGGAGCGTATTGATGTCACCCACGACTTTGCGCAGATTTTCAACTTTGCGTTCCAGGAGTTTCTGGTGCTCCTTGAGCTGCAGGGACAACGGCATCAATGCCGAATTGACCCAGGCGTCGAGCTCCAGCCGAAGGTGGCTGAATAATTCGCGCGCATGCGCCACCAGGCCACCGTAGAAGCGGCGCACGAGAAAGTGCTTCTCGGTCATTACATTGACCGGATCCTTGCAGAAGCGCTCGGTGCTCTGATGCAGCGAGTGCATGCGCAGGATGTGGCGCTCGAGATTCAGCACCGGCGGCGTCATCTTCGGAAAGCCGTACATCTTGTGGAATTCGGTGTACACGCCGTCCACGTAGTTGCGGGTTTCGCCGGAGAAGTTGAGGATCTTTTCCGCCTGCCGCGAGAAGGTGTCGAACAGTGCCTGCATGCTGCGCATCAGGCCGGCGGTGGTCCAGCTGCCTTCGATCGCCTCGAGGCTGCGGCTCATCATCTCGTCGAGGCGATCGTCCGCCAATGTACCGATCAGCACATTTCCCTGCTTCAGCACTGTCGCATAGGAGCGCTTGAAGCTCTCCATGTGCCTCAGGTAACCGGCCTTGTCCTGCTCCAGCCTGGCCAGGAGCAGTTTTGCAAGATCCCGATTCTTTCCTGAGAGCTTGGACATCTCCTGCAACTCGCCGCGCGTGCTGGCAAGCTGGGCAGTTGTGCTTTGCAGGGACGTTTCGAGCATGTTGCCGATTTCCCTGGAGACGGCCGCGCGCAGGATCTGTTGTTTCGACGGGATGATTTCCTCCGCCAGCAGGCGCTCCAGCACTTCGATCCGGCTTTTTGCCAGCAGGCTCACATCACCGCGTATGCGCGCAATCAGGCCCTTCTGCGCGGAAAGCGCTATGACATGATCGCGCGGCAGACCGAGAATTCTCGCCGTCTCGACGAGCTGGCGCTCGACGCCTATTTCGATCTGTTCGTCGGACTTCAAATCGTCCCACATCAGGTCGATCTTGTTCAGCACGGCGATGCGGCGCGTGACATAGCTCTGCACGTATTTTTGCCAGACATCGAGATCGGACTTGGTGACCCCCGTATCCATCGCCAGCAGGAACAAGACCGCGTGCGCGCTCGGAATCATGGACAGCGTCAGTTCCGGCTCGGTGCCGAGCGCATTCAGCCCTGGCGTATCGAGGATGACCAGCCCCTTTTTCAGCAGCGGATGCGGGTAGTTGACCAGGGCATGGCGCCAGCACGGAATTTCCACTTTGCCGCCGTACTTCACCACTACGGTCGTGGTCACGAAGTCGGTTTCGTCGAGCAGCCCGAGTGCGCCTGCTTCTTCCACCGCGACCGACTTCACCTGGGCAAGGCTGGACATCGCCGTAGCCATTTCTTCCTGGGAGGCCAGATTGAGCTTGATTTTTACCCACTCGACCGGCTTGTGCTTGAGCGCGGCGATGCTCTCGTCGCTTTTGCGCGACTCGATGGGCAACAGTTTGATGTAAGGCTCTTCACTGGCATCGTAGAAGATTTCGGTCGGGCACATGGTCGTACGGCCGACATCGGACGGCAGCAGGCGTTGCTTGAAGTCGGAGAAGAACATCGCGTTGATCAATTCCGTCTTGCCGCGCGAGAATTCCGCGAGAAAGGCCAGGATCATGCGGTCGTTGCGCAGGCTTTCAACCAGGTCGTAAATGCGCAGGCTGCGCTGGATATCGGCGTGGCCGTGATCTTCCAGCCAGTTCTGATAGGCCTGGATACAATCGCGCAGTTCATCGCGCCACTGCTGGTACGCGGATACCTGATTCTCGAGATCGCTGGTCATGAGTGCAGAAGCTCTTTCACCCGCGCCAGGAGGGAAGCTGCCTGGCCGTAAATTTCGACGGTCTTGGTGCGCCCGTGGCTGCCACGGCGAATCATAACCCGCCCGTCCGGCAGATCAAACTTGTCCGCCAGAAAACCGACGAGCAAGTCATTGGCTTTGCCTTCGACGGCCGGTGCGGCAACGCGCACCTTGAGTCGGCCGCCGTGCAATCCCGCGACCTCGGTGCGCCGGGCATTGGGCTGCACATGCAGGCTTAGCGTCAGCAGGCCGCGATCCGGATCGTAGCGATACCAGGATTCGAGCATGCGGATTGATCACAGCATGCGGGTGAGCGCGAGTTCGAGGGAGGTCACCGGCCACATCAGCACTATCTGACAAATGACCAGCACAAACAGCGGGGAAAGATCCACGCCGCCGATCGGCGGGATGCGGCGCTGGAAAACGCCGAGGAAGGGCCGTGTGAGGCTCGCGAGGATGGACGTCGCCGGGCCGCGGGGAGCAATGAAGGACAGGATGGCCTGCGCGAATACGGCGACCATCAGGATGTAGGTGAACAGTTTCAGCAGGTTCAGCGCCGCCAGCAGCATCAACCCGATTACCGCGGTCCCCACGCCAGGCCCGAGCTGATAACCCTTCAACGCGAGCACGCCGCCGACCAGGAGCAGCTCAGTGAGCCATGCCAGCAGCAGCGTGGACAGGTCGTAACCCCACAACCCCGGAACCACCCGCCGCGTCGGACGCACGATAAAATCAGTAAGCGCAGTGAGAAACTGGGACAGCGGATTGCGTGCTGCTGCGCGTACCGCCTGCAGATAGAACCGCAGCAGCAGCGCCAGCGAAAACAAGCCAAGAAAAGTTTCGAGCAGGAAAATCAACGCCTGGTTCATTTCTTTCGTCGCCTAGTCTTGGCCGAATTCGTCGCCGAGTTCGCTCGAGCGCCTGGCCGCAGCCCGCACGGCTTCCACGATCTTGTTCCTGATGTCGTTGGCTTCCATGTTCTTCAGCGCCGCCTCCGTAGTTCCCGCCTTCGAGGTCACGCGCGCTCGCAACACACTTGCAGATTCGCTGCTGCCAGCCGCGAGTTTCGCCGCACCGGCAAAGGTCTGGACCGCAAGCTCATGAGCCTGCCCGTCGTTCAGGCCCAGCTCTACGGCCGCCTGTTCGAGAGCTTCGATAAAGTAAAAAACATAGGCCGGCCCGCTGCCGGAAATGGCCGTGACAGCATCGATGTCCGACTCGCTTTTCACCCAGACCACACCGCCCACCGCACCGAGAATGTCTTGCGCGCTATCTCTGTCAGACTGCTTGACGGCCGCAGCCGCAAACAATCCGGATACGCCTGACCGGATCAGTGCGGGCGTGTTGGGCATCGCGCGCACGATGCGATCATGGCCATCGAGCCAGCGCGTGAGATCGGTCGTGCGGATGCCGGCGGCGATGCTGATGACCAGTTGCCCGCGCAGGCTGGCACTCAAATTCTTCGCGACCGCGTGCAGCTGCTGCGGTTTCACCGCGAGCAGCACGACATCATCGGTAACTGCGCCGTCGACCGCAGGGGTTGCACTGACGCCGAACCGTTGCTGCAATCGCTGGCGCGCTTCTTCCGATACCTCAACGACACGCAGGTCGCCTGGCCTGAAACCCTGCTGCAACAAGCCGCCGATCAAGGCGGTGGCCATGTTGCCGCCGCCTATGAAAAGTATGTGCATGATTTCGAATCGAAGCGGATTTGCAGCCCCGGAAAATGCGGGCGGCGCGGACGACGTCCGCGCCGCAATGAAAGCCTGTTACTTGGTCTCCGCAATTTTCTTGACGTTCTGCAACCCCGCCTGGTACGCACCGATGATCGCCTTCTTGACGCCGGCGTCATCCTGGCCCGCCGGGGGATTGTCGACCACTTTGCGCTTGAACTTGCCCTTCCAGACCAGCACCGACGACCCTTTTGCCTTGCCTGGCTTCACG
>JACQAP010000018.1 GCA_016194905.1 Betaproteobacteria bacterium | reverse complement strand
TGCAGGCGTTTTTTTGCTATCTTCACACATGGCTGATCCTCCTTGTATGGACGGTGACTTCAGACACCACCATCTTAACAACGCGAGGCTCTCAGCCACCCTATTTCCTCGCACTCCTTGCGGCTTAAGGTAGTGCCATGACAGTCTGACCCATATTCCGATCAGAGGAAGATTCAGGATTACCAGCAGAAGATTGCCGATCCACATGCTGGCGATCATTCCCCAGAACAATTCCGGACGCTGCGTCATGACCTGCGGCCCGGGCGTGATGCCATGGATCGTCATGGCGCCGACCATCAAGGCCATGACGGCGTTGGAGGGAATACCGAGCGTGAGCAGGGGAATGAACGACGTTTGCGCACCCGCGTTATTGGCCGATTCCGGCGCGGCGACGCCTTCGATTGCCCCTTTGCCGAAGCGAGACGGGTCCTTCGCGATCTTCTTTTCCAGGGTGTAAGCGGCGAAGGACCCGAGCACCGCGCCGCCCCCCGGCAGGATACCGAGCAACGCGCCGATTCCGGTACCGCGCAGCACCGCCTTGCACGAAGCTGCAAAATCCTCGCGCGTCGGCATCAGGCTGCTGATCTCCGCCATCACGACTTCGCGTTTTGCGCGCCGCTCCAGATTGGCGATGATCTCCGAAAAACCGAACACGCCCATGGCCACCACCACGAATCCGATGCCGTCGGCGAGTTGCGGCAGACCGAAGGTAAAACGGAACAGCCCGGTATTCGTGTCCGCGCCGACGAGGCCGAGCAGCAGGCCGAGGATGATCATGGCGATGGCCTTGATCAACGATCCCCGTGCCAGCACGATGGCCGCGATCAGACCCAGAACCATCAGCGAAAAATATTCGGCCGGACCGAATTGGAATGCAATCTCGGCCAGTGGCGGGGCAAACATGGCCAGCATCAGCGTGCTGACCGTGCCCGCGAAAAACGAACCCAGCGCGGCGATTGCAAGCGCCGGACCCGCGCGTCCTTGTCGCGCCATCGCATAACCGTCGAGACAGGTGACGACCGACGATGATTCGCCGGGAATGTTGACCAGAATGGCGGTCGTTGAACCGCCGTATTGCGCAGCGTAGTAGATGCCCGCCAGCATGATCAGGGCCGAGACCGGCGGCAGCGTATAAGTTGCCGGCAAGAGCATGGCGATGGTCGCGACCGGGCCGATGCCAGGAAGCACGCCAATGAGCGTGCCGAGCAATACCCCGATGAAGCAGTACAAAATATTCTGCAGCGTCAGGGCGACGCCAAAACCGAGTTGCAGATCGGCGAGCAGTTCCATCAGAAGGGCAATAGCGTGAAGGGCAGGCCGAGGCCGTAGGCGAACACGCCCACCGACAAGCCCAGCAGCGCAATGGTGAGAACAACTACTTCGCGCCAGCGGCTTTCCGGGCTGGCGGCGGCGCCAATGACAGTCATCAGGACCGTGGCGGCTACCAGCCCGATGGTATCCACCGACGCTGCGAACGCTCCGATCGCAAGGAGCACCAGCAGCAGCGGGCGCAGGCCGATGGATTCAATCCCGTCCCCGGCGATCACCAGGCTCTTGATGCAGATCGCCGCACCGAGTATCAGCAGCAGCGTGCCCAGAACGAAGGGGAAATAGCCGGAGCCCATGTGCAGCGCCGTGCCCATCGGGTAGTCGCGGCCCACCAGGACTGCACACAAACCGAACAACAGAAATATCGTCCCGGCGAAAAAGTCACGGGGGTTGCGAATGCGGGCGTTCAATCTCCTCCCCGTTATGCTTTTATAGTGTTGCGATTCAGGGTGGAGCTATTCTTTCACATGCTTTCCCCTATTCGCAAACCGCAGGGCGCAATCGGGGCTAGGGCCGGGTACACAGCGACGCATGCAAGGCCTGCAGGATTTCTCCGCTGCGAGCGTCCTGCACAAACGCGGCAAGCGAGAGATCGGATCGTTTCCAGTCCGGGGGCAGTACCATGGCCGACTTCCAGTGCAAACTGCCGGCTGCGGCCATCGGCAGCGGTCCAGCGAGTTCACGCACCACAAAGTCGTGGTGGAGCAGTTTCCCCCGATTTTCTCCAGCCTTTATCGCGCTCTGGAGCCGGTTTTCGGTGATTGCGATGTATGTTTGCGCAGCACTCGTCAGCGCCGGCTGCGCGAGCCGCATGTCCAGTTCCAGTTCGACACCCGAAGATACCGGTCGCTGCCGCAGAAACAAGGTGGCGGCGGCCGGCAGCCGGTTGAGCTCGTTGATGCGTTCGTCGAAGCGGCTATCCGAAAACGATGTCCGATAGTCGGCGCCGTTCAGAAGTAGTTGCGGGGTATAGACGACACTCGCACGATTACGCTCCGCCTGCATGCGCTGGCGGGCACTGAATTGCGCTTTCGCCATGCGATCCGGCCAGCCGAGCTGATCCCAATAATCGACATGGAAGGCGAGCGGGATCACACGATCGGGCGTGAACCCTCTGGCGGGCAGGGCGCTTAGCCATCTATCCGCCGGCGGACAACTGTTGCAGCCTTCGGAAGTATAAAGTTCGAGCACGGTCACTCGCGTCGTCGAGCTGCGTGTTTCGCATGTTTCGCTGGCCGCCCAGGATTGCAGCGAGACCAACACGAGGACGACCGCCGGCAGGAAATGCAAATTGGAGGCGGATAGTGTTGCCATAAGCGGTTTCATGGTGTAGAGATCCCCGGCGGCAAAGGTTCTTTCAAATGGGTGGTTTTGCTATGATGCGACTTCATTCCCCCGGCGGCGCACTCCTTGAGCATCGATTTACACACCCACTCCACGTATTCCGATGGAGTGCTGACGCCTGCGGCCCTGGTCCGGCGGGCGGCATCCCGAGGCGTAAGCCTGCTCGCCCTGACTGACCACGACGAAACCGGCGGTCTTGAAGAGGCAGAGCAGGCAGCCTTCGAGGTCAATATCCTGCTGGTCCCCGGCGTCGAGATCTCGGTCGCATGGAACGGGCATACCCTCCACCTGCTTGGCCTCGACATCGATCCGCATGCACCGGAACTTGCGGACGGATTGGCCTCGATCCGCCACTCGCGCGGCGAGCGTGCGGTACGAATCGCGGCACAACTCGATGCCGTAGGCGTACCCGGCAGCCTGCCGGGCGCGGCACGACATGCCGGAAATTCCGCCGCGATCGGTCGCAGCCACTTCGCCCGCTTCCTGGTGGAACAGAAGCACGTGCGCAATACGAGCGACGCATTCCGCCGCTATCTCGGCGCAGGTCGGTGCGGCTATGTGCCGCCTTCCTGGCCTGAACTTGCTCAGGCGATCGACTGGATCCATTGCGCCGGGGGCCAGGCGGTGCTGGCGCATCCCGATCGCTATCGACTGGCGCCTCGCGTAATGCAGTCCTTGTTCGAGGTCTTTGGGCAAAGTGGCGGCGATGGGATCGAAATCAGCAGCGACGGCCGCTTCAAGGCTTCAGCACAGATACGTCCGGCGCGACAGTTTGGATTCGCGCTGTCGTCCGGGTCGGACTTCCATGCGCCGGGAAAGTACGTCGCGGATCTTGGCGATGTAACGGAAATTCCCACCGGCGTGCCGGCTCTGTGGCAGCGTCTGCGGGCAATGAGATGACGCTGGTCGCATGGCCCAGTATTTCGCGGTACATCCCGAAGATCCCCAGCAGCGACTTATTCGCCGCGCGGTCGAAATTGTGCGCAACGGCGGACTGATGGTCTATCCGACCGACTCCTGCTACGCGCTTGGCTGCCATATCGGCGACAAGGGCGCCATGGAGCGCGTGCGCCGCATCCGTCAGGTGGATGAGCATCATCACTTCACGCTGGTCTGCCGCGACCTCTCGGAGCTCGGGCAGTACGCGATCGTGGACAACATACAATACCGGTCGCTCAAGGCGTCGACGCCGGGCAGCTATACATTCATTCTCAAAGCGAGCCGGGAAGTGCCGAAACGCCTGCTGAATCCGAAGCGCAACACCATCGGCGTGCGTGTGCCCGATCATAACGTGGTGCGAGCATTGCTGGAGGAAATGGGTGAACCGATATTGAGCTCGACACTGATGCTTCCTGGCGATGAATTGCCGTTGAACGACATGAACGACATTCGAAGCCGGCTGCAACATGATGTGGACGTAGTGCTCGACGGCGGATCGTGCGGCGTGGAAATGACCACTGTCGTGGATCTGACCGGCGATATGCCGGCTATCGTCAGGCGGGGCAAGGGCAGCACCGCGCCGTTTGGAGTGCCTGCATGATGGAACTGGAGCACACCGTCCGCCTCATCGCGCTATACGCGATTCCAGGAATATTCGCGATCACCCTGCACGAAGCGGCGCACGGGTACGCGGCCAGGCATTTCGGCGATCTGACCGCGTATCAGGCCGGACGCATCACGCTCAATCCGATCCGTCACATCGATCCGATGGGCACGATCGTCATTCCGGTATTGATATTGATTGCCAGCCAGGGGAAATACGCGTTCGGATGGGCAAAACCGGTGCCGGTCAACTTCGGCCGGTTGCGAAATCCAAAACACGACATGCTGTGGGTGGCCGCCGCCGGGCCGGGAGCGAATCTGCTGATGGCGATCCTCTGGGCTTTCGTGATCAAGGCGATGCAGGGTGTTCCACCGAATTACTTCACCGAGCCGGTTCTGCTGATGGCGCGCGGCGGCATCATCGTCAACGCGGTTCTGATGGTGCTCAACTTGCTGCCATTGCCGCCGCTCGACGGCGGACGGATTGCGGTAAGTCTACTGCCACACAAACTGGCGGTCCGGTTTGCCAGGGTCGAGCCCTTCGGATTGATCATCCTGCTGGTGCTAATGCTGCTGGGTGTGCTCGGGAGGGTAATGTGGCCCTTCATCGCCGGTTTCATCGGATTGCTGGCCTCACTGTTCAACATCGGCGGGTTATTCGGCCTTAACTGAGGACTTCAATGTTCGTCGATCGCGTACTCTCCGGAATGCGACCCACCGGCAGCCTGCATCTCGGGCACTATCATGGCGTGCTGAAAAACTGGGTGAAATTGCAGCACGAATTCCAGTGCCTTTTCTTCGTGGCCGACTGGCACGCGCTGACCACGCATTACGACACGCCGGAAATCATCGGACAGAATGTGTGGGACATGCTAGTCGACTGGCTGGCCGCAGGCGTGGATCCGTCGCAGGCCACGCTGTTCATCCAGTCACAGGTACCCGAACACGCCGAATTGCACCTGCTGCTTTCCATGATCACGCCGCTCGGCTGGCTGGAACGGGTTCCGAGCTACAAGGACCAGCAGGAAAAACTCACCGACAGGGACCTCTCCACCTACGGCTTTCTCGGCTATCCCTTGCTGCAGAGCGCGGACATCCTGATCTATCGCGCCAATCGCGTACCGGTCGGCGAAGACCAGGTTCCCCATATCGAGTTCACCCGCGAAATTGCGCGTCGCTTCAATCACGTCTACGGAAGGGAGGCGGGCTTCGAGCAGAAAGCCGAAACCGCGGTGAAAAAACTGGGCGTCAAACGCGGCAAGCTTTACCGGGAATTGCGCACGCGTTACCAGGAGCAGGGAGACCAGGAAGCGCTGGCCGCGGCGAAGGCCTTGCTCGAGGAAGCGGCCAATCTGTCGATGGGAGACCGCGAGCGGCTGTTCGGTTTTCTCGAAGGCGGCGGCAAGATGATTCTCTCGGAACCGCAGGCGCTTCTCACCGAAGCTTCGAAAATGCCAGGCCTTGACGGGCAGAAGATGTCCAAGTCCTACAACAACGCCATCACGTTGCGTGAAGATGCCGACAGCGTCACCAAGAAAATCCGTACCATGCCCACGGACCCGGCGCGCGTGCGGCGATCCGATCCCGGTGATCCGGAGAAGTGCCCGGTGTGGGAATTTCACAAAGTCTACTCTGGCGATGAAACGCGGGCCTGGGTGCAAAAAGGATGCAGGAGCGCCGGCATCGGCTGTCTGGAATGCAAGCAACCGGTAATCGACGCCGTACTTAAGGAACAGGAACCGATGCGCGAGAGAGCCCAAGTTTACCTGGACGATCCGACACTGGTGCGCAACATCATTGCCGACGGATGTGATCGTGTCCACAAGCTTGCTGCGGAGACGATGCGCGACGTGCGCAACGCGATGGGGCTGAATTATTCCTGAGGATTTCAGGCCCTTTGGCGCAGCAATCTCTGCTGCTCACGCTTCCAGTCTTTTTCCTTTTCGGCCTCTCTTTTGTCATGCTGTTTCTTGCCTTTGGCGAGACCGACCTCCAGTTTGACCCGTCCGCGGGTGTAATGCAGATCGAGCGGGACGAGGGTATAGCCGGCACGCTCAACCCTGCCGATCAGTTTGCGGATTTCTTCGGCGTGCAGCAGCAGCTTGCGGGTGCGGGTGGGATCGGCGTGGATGTGGGTTGATGCCGCCGTCAACGGCGTCACATGGCAGCCGATCAGATAGATCTCGGCGTTTTTGACGACGACGTACGCTTCCTTGAGCTGAACGTGCCCTGCGCGGATCGACTTGACCTCCCAGCCTTCCAGCACCATGCCCGCCTCGAAACGTTCTTCGACGAAATAGTCATGGAAGGCCTTCCTGTTCTGAACGATGCTCATAACGGCGTGAGTTTTTGCTGCGGGTCGTGTATTTTACCAACGCTTCCGCGACTACTCAGAAATATCTAATGGCGCTGGTGGAAAAATCCGTGTTGATAGAGTACTCCGCCGCGCAGATGTACGCGCTGGTGGAGAATGTGGCGGCCTATCCCGAGTTCCTGCCGTGGTGTGGCGGCACCGAGATCCTCAAGCGCGAAGGCGACATCATCCGCGCCGCCATCACCATCGATTTTCGCGGAATCAAACAGCGCTTCTCGACCGAAAATCACGCCCACCCGCCGCAGCTGATAGAAATGAGCCTGGTCGACGGGCCATTTCGCCAACTCGACGGCAGTTGGCGCTTCAAGGCGCTGGGTGACGAGGCCTGCAAGATCGAATTTCGCCTGCACTACGAATTTTCCAGCAAGCTTCTGGAAAAAATCGTCGGACCGCTGTTCCATTTCATCGCCAGCACGTTCGTCGAAGCATTCGTCAAACGCGCACAACAACTTTATGGAAACCGATGAAGATACGGGTCGCGGTGGTTTATGCGCTCCCGGAGGCACAGGCGATCGTCGAGCTGGAGTTGCGGCAAGGAGCTACAGTCGCGGATGCGCTCGCTGCCTCGCGATTACAGGACATTCTGCCCGGCAACTCGTTCGCTGGCCTTCGCATCGGTGTCTGGGGCGCGTCCGTGTTGCCGGATACTGAACTGCGCGACCGCGACCGCGTGGAAATCTACCGGGGGCTAGTGGCGGACCCGAAGCAAGCGAGGCGCAAGCGGGCAAGACAGCAACGCGTGTCGAGAATGCGCCGCTAAAGCGTATTGCGGTATTATTTGCACCAGCTTTCGACTGATTTTTTTCCGCGCTCGATTTCCTGCTCAATCTGGGCATCGTTCAAATACTCGCGCTCGCCCTGAGCGTTGGTGCGCGTTGTCCTTCCGCCAGACTGGAGATTTTTCAACTGTGAACGGGCCTGCTCGCAATTCTGCGTCTTCTCTGCCGCTTCATCGGCCTTTTTCTTGTCTGCGGCTTCGCGCTCGGCCGCCTCGACCTGACGCTTCTTGAAGTCCGCCTCCTGCTCGATATAAGTCTTGGCCTTGGTCGCCGGTGCGCCCTTTTCAGTCGGTGCCGACGCAGCGGGCGTCGACGCCGATGGCTTGCGCGGCTTTACCGTTACCTGCTCCTTGGCATTTGCGGGAGGGGGCTGGTCGGAATAATGGACCTTCCCCTCTGCGTCGATCCACTTGTAGGTTTGCGCGGCGGCTGGCAGGGCGACGAGCCCGGTGCCAATGATCATCGCAAGCAGCAGGCCGCCAATAAGGTGATGTCGCATATTCTAAAGTTCTCCTTCTCGATCAACGGAACGGTGGATAGCTTTTTTGAGCAATCCCAAGTTCGGACTGTTTCTGCGCGATGCGCGCCTGCTCGACTGCCATCGTCGTGTCGCCTTCCTGCAGAGCGCGGCGCGCCTTGCGCAGCGCGTCCTCGGCGCTGGTCCAAAGTGCGCGCTGGGCTTCCGCCTGCCTGGCAGCCGCCTCCGCCTCGGCAATTGCGGCTTCGGCGCCAGAGGCATCCGGAGCAACCGGCGCTGCATTTGCAATGGCAGCACCGATGATCGACAGAGCGATCGAAAATACAAGCACCCAACGTTTGAAGCCGCGCATCTGTTTACCGCAGGGGAGTTGTGAGCCTGGCCGCTAACCATAGCCGCTCGCGACTCCACGGTCAACGGACAATGCCCGCGGGTTGCTGGATTTACCACTCGAAACCCGGTCTGTATAATGGCGTCTTTGTGAAGGATCAAAAGCATGAGAGTCCTGCAAAAGGCGCTCACCTTCGATGACGTTCTGCTGGTTCCTGCCCATTCGACTGTTCTGCCCCGCGACGTCAACCTGACGACGCGTCTGACCAAAAGCATCGTCCTGAACATACCGCTGATTTCCGCGGCGATGGATACGGTCACGGAGGCGCCTCTCGCCATAGCCATGGCGCAAGAAGGGGGCATAGGCATCGTCCACAAGAATATGCTGCCCAAGGTTCAGGCCGCCGAAGTCGCCAAGGTCAAGCGATTCGAAAGCGGTGTCGTAAAGGACCCGATCACGATTTCGCAGGACATGACGGTGCGTAACGTGCTTAATCTCATCCGTCAGCACCGCATTTCGGGCCTGCCCGTGGTGGACGATTCGAAGGTGGTCGGCATCGTCACCAACCGCGATCTGCGGTTCGAAAACAACCTCGATCAGCCTGTGAAGAACATCATGACGCCTCGCGCGAGACTGGTAACCGTTAAGGAAGGGGTCAGCATCGAGGAAGCGATGCGTCTGTTGCATCAGCACCGGCTCGAGCGTGTGCTGGTCGTCAACGAAAACTTCGAGCTGCGCGGGCTGATCACCGTCAAGGACATTCTGAAATCCTCCGAACACCCGTATGCCAGCAAGGATCAGCTCGGGCGCCTGCGCGTGGGTGCGGCGGTCGGGGTCGGCGAAGGCACGGAGGAGCGCGTCGGTTTCCTGGTCGAAGCCGGCGTGGATGTCATTATCGTCGATACGGCACATGGACATTCGCAAGGGGTGCTCGATCGTGTGCGCTGGATCAAGCGCACGTATCCCGCCGCGCAGGTGATTGGAGGAAACATTGCCACGGCAGGCGCGGCGAAGTCTCTGCTCGATCAGGGCGCGGATGGCGTCAAGGTCGGGATCGGACCCGGCTCGATCTGCACGACCCGCATCGTTGCAGGTGTGGGTGTTCCACAGATCACGGCGATCAGCGAAGTCGCCACGGCACTCAAGGGAACCGGCGTACCGATGATCGCCGACGGCGGCATTCGTTACTCCGGAGACATTGCCAAGGCCATCTCCGCGGGCGCTGATTCGGTGATGCTGGGTGGCCTGTTCGCCGGCACGGAGGAAGCGCCCGGTGAAATCGAATTGTTCCAAGGCCGTTCGTACAAGTCATACCGGGGCATGGGCTCGCTCGGAGCCATGCAGCAAGGTTCGAGCGACCGCTATTTCCAGGACGATGAAGACAGTGCGGACAAGCTGGTGCCGGAAGGCGTGGAGGGTCGCGTGCCCTATAAGGGCAGCGTGGTCCAGGTCATGCACCAGTTGATGGGTGGCCTGCGTTCGGCAATGGGCTATCTGGGCTGCCCCACGATCGAAGCCGTGAAGGAACGTGCCGAATTTGTGCAGATCACGGCGGCGGGCGTGCGCGAATCGCACGTGCATGACGTCCAGATCGTCAAGGAAGCGCCGAACTACCACGTGGACTGATCTGCGGGCGCAGCCAGGCAACCGCAGGTTGCCCGTCCCAGGTGTTCCCGATCATTGACCTGTTTTCCGTATAGCCTTCACTTGCGATGCACGATAAGGTTCTGATCCTCGACTTCGGCGCCCAGTACAGCCAGTTGATTGCGCGACGCGTGCGCGAAGCCGGCGTGTACTGCGAGTTGCATCCCTACGACGTCAGCGATGATTTCCTGCGCAGCTTTGCGCCGAAGGGAATCATCCTTTCCGGCGGGCCTGCCTCGGTCACCGAGGGCGGCACGCCGCGCGCCCCGCAACTGGTGTTCGAGTTTGGCGTCCCGGTTCTGGGTATTTGCTACGGCATGCAAACCATGGCGGCGCAACTCGGCGGTGCGGTGGAAAACGGACAGGTGCGCGAATTCGGTTACGCAGAAGTTCGGGCACGAGGTTATTCGAAACTGCTCGAAGGCATCGAAGACCGCCGCAATGCAGAAGGGCACGGACTGCTCGATGTCTGGATGAGCCACGGCGACAAGGTCGACGCGTTACCGCCCGGGTTCAAGGTCATCGCCGGCAACGCCGCGACGCCGATCGCCGGCATGGCTGATGAATCGCGCGGATTCTATGGCGTGCAATTCCATCCTGAAGTCACCCATACGCTGCAAGGCAAGGCGCTGATCGGGCAATTCCTGCATCGCATCTGCGGCCTCGGTTCGGACTGGAACATGCCGGACTATCTCGAAGAGGCGGTCGGACGCATCCGCTCCGATGTCGGCCAGGAAGAGGTCATCCTCGGACTCTCCGGCGGCGTCGACTCCTCGGTGGCCGCCGCGCTCATCCATCGCGCTATAGGCGCACAACTGACCTGCGTGTTCGTCGACACCGGTCTGCTGCGTCTGAACGAAGCGGCACAGGTCATGCAGACCTTTGCCAGCAATCTCGGGGTCAGGGTCATTCACGTGGATGCTTCAACGCAGTTCATGTCGGCGCTCAAAGGCGTCAGCGATCCGGAGGGAAAGCGCAAGGTCATCGGCCGCGAGTTCGTCGAGGTATTTCAGCGCGAAGCCGCCAGGCTGCCGCATGCGAAATGGCTGGCCCAAGGCACGATCTATCCGGACGTCATCGAATCGGCCGGCGCCAAGACCAAGAAGGCCCACACCATCAAATCCCACCACAACGTAGGCGGGTTGCCGGACACGCTGCATCTGAATCTGCTGGAGCCCTTGCGGGAGCTGTTCAAGGACGAAGTACGCGAACTCGGGCTGGCGCTGGGGCTGCCGCACGACATGGTGTTTCGCCATCCCTTTCCGGGGCCGGGCCTGGGTGTTCGCATCCTCGGGGAAGTGAAAAGCGAGTTCGCCGACCTGTTGCGGCGGGCCGATGCGATTTTCATCGACGAGTTGCGCGCCGCCGGCTGGTATGACAAAACGGCGCAGGCGTTCGCCGTATTCCTGCCGGTCAAGTCGGTTGGCGTGATGGGTGACGGGCGCACTTACGAGTATGTCGTGGCCCTCAGGGCGGTGCAGACCCAGGATTTCATGACCGCCCATTGGGCGGAACTGCCGTACACGCTGCTGTCCAAAGTCTCCAACCGCATCATCAACGAAGTACGGGGCGTCAATCGCGTGGTTTACGACATTTCCGGCAAGCCGCCCGCGACTATCGAGTGGGAGTGAAGACGCCTGTTTTTCACATAAGATATGATTCTTAAGTATCTGAATTAATATATGTCGGATACGGAATTTATGTCCGAAGCGCTGGCCTTGGCAATGTCGGCCAGGCAGGCAGGGGAAGTCCCGGTCGGCGCAATCGTTGTTTGTGACGGGCAGATCGTCGGCAGAGGATACAACGCGCCGATCAGTTCGCATGACCCGTCGGCGCATGCCGAAATCCAGGCTTTGCGTGCCGCCGCCCTAGCCTTGGGGAATTACCGGCTAGCGGGATGCACGTTGTATGTCACGTTGGAGCCCTGCGCGATGTGCGCGGGCGCCATCCAGCATGCCCGCATCGCGCGGGTCGTGTTCGGCGCAGCCGACCCGAAAACCGGCGCCTGCGGCAGCGTGGTAAACCTGTTTGCCGAACCGCTGTTGAACCACCACACCCGGATCGAAGGCGGCGTGCTGGCGCAGCAGTGCGGCGAACTGCTGACGAATTTCTTCCGCGAACGCCGGGCCACAGCGCAATAATCAGCGCAATGAAATCGATCCGCATCAGTATTCCGGACCAGACGTTGGAACTGAACGAAGACGGCAAATCACTCAGACGCTATCTGATTTCCACCTCGAAAAATGGCGTCGGCGAAAAAAATGGCAGCCTCTGCACGCCGCGCGGCCGTCATATCGTTCGTGCCAAAGTCGGGGCGGGCGCGCCCGTCAATGCCGTTTTCGTCAAGCGTCGTCCGACCGGGGAGATCTACGATGCCGAGCTCGGCAGCCGGTTTCCGGAGAGGGACTGGATGCTGACGCGGTTGCTGTGGCTATCGGGGTGCGAGCCCGGATTCAACCGACTGGGCGATGTCGATACCATGCGGCGCTACATCTATATCCACGGCAGTCCGGATTCCGCAGTCATGGGCAAGCCCGGTTCGATAGGCTGCATCCGCATGCGCAATCGCGACCTTCTGGAATTGTTCGATCTCGTCGAACCCGGAACTCCGGTCGAGATTACGGAATCCGTCCCTTAACACCCCCCAATCCCCTCGGTTGTGCATCGCAGCGCAATTGGGTACAGTGCCGCCGGCCCATTCGGGCATAACTAAGGAGAATTTACCGATGAGGCTGAAGGGCAAGGTGGCGATTATCACGGGATCGGCGCGTGGAATCGGACATGCCACCGCGCTGAAGTTCGCGGCAGAAGGCGCCAAAGTCGTGGTCTGTGATCTCGACCGCAAAGAGGTCGACCAGGTCGTCGCGGAAATCGTGGCCGATGGGGGTCAGGCAGTCGGTTTCACGGTGAATGTCACCGACAAAGCGAGCATCGCCGTAATGGTAAAAGGTGTGACGGACAAGTACGGCCGCATCGATGTGCTGGTCAACAACGCCGGCGTCGTCGACGACGCGATGTTCCGCAAGATGTCCGACGAACAATTCGAGCGTGTCATCGACATCAACCTCAAGGGAACCTACAACTGCGCCCGTGCCGTAGTGGACATCATGATCGCGCAGAACGCCGGCGTGATCCTGAATGCTTCCTCGGTGGTCGGCCTCTACGGTAATTTCGGCCAGACCAATTACTCCGCGAGCAAGTTCGGCGTCATCGGCATGGCCAAGACCTGGGCGCGAGAACTCGGGCGCAAGGGCATACGCGCCAACGCGGTCTGCCCGGGTTTCGTCGAAACCATGATCCTGAAATCCATTCCGGAGAAAGTCATGCAGGCGATGATCGATCGCGTGCCACTTGGACGCCTGGCGAGGCCGGAGGAGATCGCCAACACCTACGCCTTCCTCGCCTCAGACGAAGCCAGCTACATCAATGGGGCGGTTATCGAGGTCAGCGGCGGCGCTACCGTTTAACACTGCCACCGGGCTTAAAAGGCCAGAGCGGCAGATTCCGCGCGAATGAAGCCGTCAACGAAAGTATCCGTCCGCCCCGCCGACTGGTCCGTCGATCGGGAAATCCTCAAGGCACTTCGCGAAAAAGTTTTCATCCGCGAACAATTCGTGCCGGCCGACATGGAGTGGGATGAGTTCGACCCGCAGTCGCGCCACGTCGTGGCATCAGTGGACGGCATTCTGATCGGCACCGGACGACTCCTTCCCGACGGCCACATCGGACGCATGGCGGTACTGCGGGAGTGGCGCGGCCAAGGCGCCGGCAGCGCGCTGCTCACAGGCCTGATGGACATCGCGCGTACGCTCGGCATGCGGCGCGTGCTGCTGAATGCGCAAGTTCAGGCGTTGCCTTTTTATCTACGCCATGGCTTCCAGGCAGAAGGCGAAGAGTTCCTGGACGCGGGAATTCCACATCGCCGGATGTGGCGCGATCTTTAGTTCGCTGTTGAAATCGGATCCTGAGCAAGAGCGAACCGGTAACGCCTGTCTTCGATCAATTCACCCCGCTCGCCGAACGAGCGCTCGCGGAAATGAACCTCGCCGTCATGTTCTATCAGCAGGACGGTGGAGGCGCGCGTGCCATAGCCCGGCGCGCCAATGAACGCTGCGGAAAGCAGCTTTTCCCAATCCCGGCTTATTCCAGTATTCGGCAGCGCGCGCTCTTCGGCGATGCTGCGGTCCGAAAGCGCTGCCAGCATCGTCTCGATCAATCTGTCCGGCCTGGCGGCTCCGGCAATAGCTTCACGCAGGGCAAGTTTGCCGCGTTCGACTTTTGGCCAGGGTGAGTCGAGAAGATGATTGCTCAATCCGTAAACCCCTGCCGCCAGCATCATGGATCGGTCATCTTTGTTCGAGAGGTAGTGTACGCCGGCAGCGTCGCCTGCCAACAGATTGAAGCCATGGTATTCGCGGGCGTTATGTTCCATCGACGCGATGTAGGCCTGCGCCCCAGTGGAGCCGGAGAGGTAGCTGGCGACCAGCCCTCCACGCGATCGCGTACCAGGTTCGGGTGACGTGCCATCGCGGAAATTGGTGACGGCCGCCCAGCGTCCATCAGTGGCAACCCCCAACCATGTTCCGCCTTTCTCCAGGTCGCGCCCACCGAGAACGCGCGGCGCATCGGACCAGTAATCGGCCGCCGCCGTCGGACGCCGGAAAAACTCATCGCGGTTGGCAGCGACCACCAGGCGATAACGCGGATCAGCGCGATGCGCAATCAGGATCAGGCACATGAGCCTT
The DNA here is from genome assembly GCA_016194905.1 of Betaproteobacteria bacterium. Taxonomy (NCBI): domain Bacteria; kingdom Pseudomonadati; phylum Pseudomonadota; class Betaproteobacteria; species Betaproteobacteria bacterium. The sequence goes on along the minus strand of JACQAP010000018.1, from coordinate 38,820 downwards.
CGAAACACTCCACGTGGCGCACGCCGCCGGTTACCAGGACGGCGGCGAAATCTGTCCCATGTACGGCCGCGGCGAGGCATTGCTCGAAGGCATCGACATCCCCCACGCCTTCGTAGACTTCCATCCAGGTCGAGGGATCATTGCGCTTCCTGAGCAGGCGGCCATCAATGCCGGTTTTGTCTTTCAATGCCGCCTGGATGTGTCGCACCAGCGTCTGCGCCTGCGCCGGTTGTGCGACGCGATAGTAGATGTAATAGGAGAGCGACAACAGCTTCAGCCTGGAACGGCCGCCCCCGGCGGCGCTGACAAATCGACTGGCTCGCCGCTTGCAATCTGCACCGCTTGGGCAGCGGCTTGTTCGGATACCACCGCTAGCAGAGCCCATCCATCGCCGGGAATCGACGCCGTATTGAGTACAGTCCCGCATTGCTGGCCCGCCGCCAGGAGCGCATCACCGGCACGAACGCCTCCGCGCGTGCGGCCGAGGCACAGCTTGCGTTTCACTTCGCCGAGATAATGGGTACGCGCAACGATTTCCTGCCCGGTGTAGCAACCTTTGTCGAAACTCACGCCGCCGATCGCATCCAGGCCGATCATCTGCGGCAGGAACTGATCCTGGGTTGCCGCCGTGATCCAAGGCACGCCGGTCTCGATCTGCACCCAGTTCCAGCATTCCGCACCAGCGGGGACGGCATGTTTTGCCAGAGCCTCCCAAAGTGCGGCCATTCCGTTCGAAGCGGCGACCACAAGAAAGTTATCACCGGGCAGTCGCACCGCAGATGCGTGCGCATGACGTCCCATCGCAAGCCGTCCTTGCGGCGGTACTCCCAGTTCCTGCTGCAACACATCTGGTGCGGCGGGGCCGGCCAGGCCCAGAGCGCGCAGGCCGCTTTCGCGCTCGATTTTCACATCAGAACGCAGTATGAACTTGCGTAACCGGTTGGCCACGGAGGCGGCGACGTCGGCCGGTGTGTACATCAGGTAACCTTGCGGCATCGACAAGAGCATGAAATTGGCCAGGAGTCGCCCCTTGGGCGTGCAATAGCCTCCGAACTGCGCCTGATCCGGAGTCACCTGGTCGAGATCGCAGGTCAGTTGTCCCTGCAGAAAGGCTTTGGCGTCGCTGCCATGAATTCGCAACAGGTCAAAATGCGTAACGGGGGTGACTGCGGCACCCAAGCGCGCGGCGGCGAATTCGCGCCGTGGATCCCCTAAGTGGGGAAGTGCCGCAGCGCCGAGGCTGACAATATTGTTCCAGTCGATCAGATCGCCCATGACGTCCTCACTCCTTTGTCACCGATTATAAGTCGGCCAACCCCATGCGCGCGTCGCCTTTGCGCCTGCGGATAGCGGCTTCGCCCCTGCTGGCCAGCGCGCTCTTGTTGGCGCATGGCGCGGCGATCGCCTGCGCCATCCTGTTTCTGCCGGGGTGGTGGATGCCCGCGCTGGCATCCGCTGCTATCGCCGGTAGTCTTGTTTTTCATATTCGCCGGGATGCGTTACAGCTTTCCGGCTATGCCGTGACCGAACTTCTTCTGAGAGACGGTGCGCGCTGCGAATTCACCTTGAGAAATGGAGAAAAGCTGGCCGGAAACATAGAAGGCTCGACCTTCGTCGCCCCGCTGTTGATCGTCATCAATGTCAGTTCGGAACAGTGGGGCAGGCGCCGGACGGCGATCCTGATGCCGGACAGCGCTCCGGCCGAGGACCTCAGGCGCATCAGGGTATGGCTCAGACATCGCGTCCGGCCGGATTCGCCCGCCTCAGGGCCCTTTTAGGACCGTGTCGCGCGGCTCCGCAAGCAGGCTCGGATAGTCCCGGCTGAAATGTAGGCCCCGGCTTTCGTGCCTCGACATTGCACTACGCACGATCAAGTCGGCCGTTGTTACGAGGTTGCGCAAGTCGAGCAGGTCGGCGGTCACCCTGAAGTTCGAGTAGTACTCTTGGATCTCCTCGGTCAGCAGACTTATCCGGTGGTGTGCCCGCTCGAGGCGCTTGTTGGTGCGGACGATGCCTACGTAGTCCCACATGAAGCGGCGCAACTCGTGCCAGTTGTGGGAGATCACGATTTCCTCGTCGGCATCGGTGACTCGGCTTTCGTCCCACTGCGGCAATGACGGGGACTGGGATTTCGGCTGCCCGAGAATGTGGGTCGCCGCGGCTTTGCCGAATACCAGGCATTCCAGCAGCGAATTGCTGGCCAGCCGGTTGGCGCCATGCAAGCCGGTATGCGTCGTTTCCCCGACCGCGTAGAGGCCGGCGAGGTCGGTGAGCCCGTCGCGATCGACCTGGATGCCCCCGCAGGTGTAATGCGCCGCCGGTACGACCGGAATGGACTGGCGGGAAATGTCGATGCCGAACTCAAGGCAGCGGGCGTAGATGTTCGGGAAATGCTCCCGCAGGAATTCCACCGGCTGATGGCTGATGTCGAGATATACGCAATCCAGGCCGCGTTTTTTCATCTCGAAGTCAATCGCCCGTGCCACCACGTCGCGCGGCGCCAGCTCCGCGCGCTGATCGTATCCGGGCATGAAGCGCGTGCCATCGGGCAGTCGCAGTATTCCGCCTTCGCCGCGCACGGCTTCCGAAATCAGGAAAGACTTGGCGTGCGGGTGATACAGGCAGGTGGGATGGAACTGGATGAATTCCATGTTCGACACCCGGCATCCGGCACGCCATCCCATGGCGATGCCATCCCCGGTGGCCGTGTCCGGATTGGTGGTATAGAGATACACCTTTCCGGCGCCGCCGGTGGCGAGTACCACTTGGTCCGCGGCGACGGTTTCCACGCGCCCGCTTTTCTCGTTAAGGCAATAGACGCCAAAGCACCGATTTTCCGGAAGACCGAGCTTGCCTGCGGTGATCAGGTCCACCGCCATGTAGTGTTCCAGAACCACGATGTTCGGATGGGCCTTGATTTTGGCTTCGAGCGTGGTCTGCACCGCGTGGCCGGTCGCATCCGCGGCATGGATTACGCGCCGGTGGCTGTGTCCGCCTTCCCGGGTCAGGTGATAACCGACGTCGCTGGTTGCGTCGCGAGTAAAGGGAACCCCCTGGCCGATCAGCCATTCGATCGCCTGGCGGCCACGCTCGACCACGTAACGGGTGACCTCGGGACTGCAGAGTCCGGCGCCGGCGATCTCCGTGTCGTGGACGTGGTCGGCGGGGCTGTCGTCCTTGGCGAGCACGGCTGCGATCCCACCCTGCGCCCAGTTTGATGCGCCGTCGAGAAGCTCGCGCTTCGTAAAAATTCCCACCTTCCGGTGATCCGCCAGGTGCAGCGCAACCGTCAGGCCGGCCAGACCGCTGCCGATGATCGCGACGTCGAAGCGCTTCATTGATTTCTCGCTGGTTGGGAGCGCGGCAGTTTACCCCAATGCTGCTGCCGTAAATCGTCATCCTGGCCGCATTTTGTCGGAGTGAACTAATGATTGGCGGCTTTGTCTCTGAGTTAGCGAATCGCGCTGCGTTTCCCGGATAGGTCTCTGCAGGTATACTTACGCGCCTTTTGAGACGTACTGCGATCAATAATCAGAATATTCGGGAAATTTGGCTAGATGGGCGACCGTGAAGTTGACCAGGCGCTGGTCGAGCGGGCGCAACGCGGAGACAAGCACGCCTTCGAGTTGCTCGTTGCGAAGTACCAGCGCAAGCTTGGACGTCTGCTTTCCCGGTTCATCCGCGATCCTGCCGAGGTGGAGGACGTTGCCCAGGAAGCATTCATCAAGGCTTACAGGGCGCTGCCTTCGTTCCGCGGAGACAGCGCCTTTTATACTTGGCTGTACAGAATCGGTATCAACACCGCCAAGAATTATCTGGTGGCGATGGGGCGCCGAGCGCCGACCACCACGGAGTTCAATAGCGAAGAGGCGGAAAATTTCGAGGACGGGGATCAGCTCCGCGATCTGAACACGCCTGAAGCGGAGCTGATGACCAAGCAAATTGCGTCCACAGTGAACCAGACGATGGAAGAGTTGCCTGAGGAATTACGGACCGCGATTACACTGCGGGAAATCGAGGGCATGAGTTACGAGGATATTGCGAGTGTGATGAATTGCCCGATCGGAACAGTCAGGTCGCGCATTTTCAGGGCACGGGAGACCATTGCGGAAAGGCTGCGCCCGTTGTTGGACACCAGCAAGGAAAAGAGGTGGTAGGCATGGAACGAATTTCTGCATTCATGGATGGCGAAGTCGAGGAGTCCGAAGTCACCGACCAGGTTAGGCGGATGAAAGAAGACCCCGGGCTCCGGGCTGTCTGGGGCACATATCACCTTATCGGCGATGCCCTGCGCGGCGAAAAGATCGGACTTTCGCAGGATTTCAACGCGAAACTGAGCGCCAAGCTGGCTGAAGAGCCAACCATCCTGGCTCCACGTAGCCGGACGCCTCTGCAAACGAGCGCTCGCCGGTTCGCCCTGCCGGTCGCTGCTTCGCTGGGCGGTGTCGCGTTGGTCGCCTGGCTGGCCGTGTTCAACAATCCCTTTGCCCCGCAGAAAGAAAGCCTGGCTCTCCAGCCGCCGGCCCCCCTGGTCGCGCAGACCCAGCTTGCCGCCAATCCGGCAAGCGGCGAGGTCAATGACTATCTTCTGGCGCACCAGCAATTTTCTTCGAGCGCGACCATGCAGGGCGTAGCTTCGTATGTGCGCACGGTTTCCGGACAAGGCATGGAAGAAAAACGCTGACCATGATGCGTCAGGCGTTATGGTTGCCGGCGCTGTTCGCGCTGGGTCTGTCAGGAGGAGTCGCCGCCGCCGATCCGTTGCAGCAATCCGAAGCGCTCGCGCTGTTGCAGAAAATAGCCGACGCGGCTCGTGAACTGAATTACACCGGCACCTCCGTCTATCAGCGCGGCGACCAGGTCGAAACCTCCCGCATCGTCCACTTCGTCGACGGGGAAAACGAATACACAAAAGTGGAAACGCTGGACGGTCCGCGCCGCGAAGTCATTTGCAATAATGATGAAGTTCTCCGCTATTACCCCGATGCGAAGATCGTCCGCAGCGACAAGCGCGATGCGCGCCGGACTTTCCCGGCATTGCTTCCTGAGCAGCTGTCGTCCCTGACCGAATACTACGAAATTCGCAAAGGAGAATCGGAGCGCATCGCTGGCCTCGATTCGCAGGCCCTAGTCCTCGATCCAAAGGACGGCATGCGTTATGGACACAAATTCTGGGCTGACATCAACTCCGGTTTGCTGCTGAAGGCCCGCATGCTGAGCGAGCGGCACAATGTCGTCGAGCAAATCCGTTTCACGCAAGTTGTCATCGGCAGCGGCGTTACACGCGAGATGGTGCAGCCGTCGTTCAATATACGTTTCCCGGAATGGCGGCTCGACCGGTTCGCCAATAGCACGATCAGCGAAGTGGAGTCGGGCTGGACGGTAAAGAATTCTCCGGCAGGCTTCCGCAAGATCCTGGAAATGCGGCGTACCAAGCAGGGTAACTCGGTGCTCGTCACCCACATGGTCTACTCGGATGGCCTGGCCGCGGTATCGGTTTTCATCGAGCCAGCCGCGACGCGCCACAGGATCAACGAGGGGCTGTCCCAGCAGGGGGCCACCAATATCTATACCCGCATCGTAGATGACCAAGTCGTGACTGTGCTCGGCGAAGCGCCCGCCGCGACCGTCATTCAAATAGCAGACTCCGTCTCGCCACGGGGCAAGTAGTTTCCGGCGCCGCGGTTTTACCGCATCATTGCCTGTGTATTGTTCCATTACCGAAGGAAGCCACTGATGTTCAGAAGACTATGTTTGTCCCTGTTGCTGTGGGTGCCGCTGCTGGGCTTGGCCCAGGTTCAGGGCCTGCCGGATTTCACCGACCTGGTCGACAAACAGGGACCCGCGGTCGTAAATGTCAGCACGACTTCGACGGCCCATGGAGGCGGGGGACAGTCGCCGGTTCCCGAAGACGATCCCTTCTATGATTTTTTCCGACGTTTCGGACCGCCCCAGCAACGCGACTACGAGACGCGCTCACTCGGTTCCGGTTTCATCGTCAGCGCCGACGGCTACATTCTGACCAACGCCCATGTCGTGGACATGGCCGATGAGGTCACGGTGAAACTCAACGATAAACGCGAGTTCAAGGCCAAAGTCATTGGTGCCGACAAACGCACCGACGTGGCAGTCATCAAGATCGAAGCAACCGGGCTGCCGGCGGTGAAAATAGGCGATCCGGAAAAACTCCGGGTAGGCGAATGGGTGCTGGCAATCGGGTCTCCGTTCGGCTTCGAAAGCACGGTCACGGCTGGCATCGTGAGCGCGAAAGGCCGCTCATTGCCGCAGGAAAATTACGTCCCGTTCATCCAGACCGATGTCGCCATCAACCCGGGCAACTCCGGCGGACCCCTGTTCAATCTCAAAGGCGAAGTTGTCGGCATCAATTCCCAGATCTACAGCCGCACGGGCGGCTTCATGGGTTTGTCCTTCGCCATACCGATCGACGTGGCAATGGATATTTCCAATCAACTCAGGACGGCCGGACGTGTCAGCCGCGGCCGCATCGGCGTCGTGATCCAGGAGGTCACCAAGGAACTGGCGGAATCGTTTGGACTGCCCAAGGCTTCGGGAGCCCTGGTCAATTCGGTGGAGAAGGGCGGACCGGCCGAGAAAGCCGGTATCGAAGCGTCGGATGTCATTCTGAAATTCGACGGCAAGAACGTCACATCGTCGGCCGATCTGCCGCGCATCGTGGCGCAAAGCCGACCCGGCTCGAAAGTGACCGCGCAGATCTGGCGCAAGGGCGCCTCTCGCGACGTCGCCATCACAGTGGGCGAAATGCCCGAGGAAAAAATGGCCCAGCGGCCCGGTCGCAAGGAGTCCAAACCAGGCAATGTCGTCGCGCGACTCGGCCTGACGCTGGGCGAACTGACTGCGGATCAACGCAAGGAACTGGGGCTGAGCGGCGGCGGGCTGCTGGTCGAGGATACCCAGGGCGCTGCGGCCAAGGCCGGCATTCGTCGCGGCGATGTCCTCATGGCGATCAACAATCAGGATGTGAAGTCGGTCGAGCAGTTGAACCAGTTGCTCGGCCAGTTTGAGAAAGCGCGTAGCGTCGCGTTGTTGATCAGGCGCGGCGATGGCGCGCTTTACGTACCGCTGCGGCTGGATGGCAACTGATCCGGGCGGGCGGATACAGCCTGCCTGCAAAACGCGAAAGCCGCTCGTGGCAGGGTAAAATCCGTTACAATTTCCGGCTTTGGAATCCCTTTGAAAGGGCACGTTCGTGCCCTTTTTTCTAATGCAGCATATCCGCAACTTTTCGATCATTGCCCATATAGATCACGGCAAATCCACTCTTGCGGACCGTTTCATCCAGCTTTGCGGAGGTCTTTCCGATCGCGAGATGGAAGAACAGGTGCTCGATTCCATGGACCTCGAGCGCGAACGCGGGATTACCATCAAGGCACAGACCGCCGCGTTGCGTTATAAGGCGCGCGACGGGCAGTTCTACCAGCTGAACCTGATCGATACGCCGGGGCACGTCGATTTTTCCTATGAAGTAAGCCGATCGCTGGCCGCCTGCGAAGGAGCGCTGCTGGTCGTGGATGCCTCCCAGGGCGTGGAAGCCCAGACCGTTGCCAATTGTTATACCGCCATCGAGCAGGGCGTCGAGGTCGTGCCGGTACTCAACAAGATCGATCTGCCCTCGGCGGATCCGGAGCGCGTCATTGCTGAAATCGAGGACATCATCGGCATCGTGGCCGACGATGCCGTGCGAGCCAGCGCCAAGACCGGCGAAGGGGTGGAGGATATTCTCGATGCGGTCATAGCGCGCATCCCGTCCCCGCGCGGCAATCCAGATGGACCGCTCAAGGCGCTGATCATCGACTCCTGGTTCGACAACTACGTCGGTGTGGTCATGCTGGTGCGCGTGGTGGATGGGGCGCTTCGCCCCAAGGACCGGATCCTGCTGATGTCCAGCAAGGCGAACTATCTGTGCGAGCAGGTAGGCGTGTTCACCCCGAAATCGCAGGCACGCAGTGAACTGCTCGCCGGAGAAGTGGGTTTCATCATCGCCGGGATCAAGGAACTCAAGGCCGCGCAGGTCGGCGACACGGTCACGCTGGCGGACAATCCGGCAGTCGAGCCTCTACCCGGCTTCAAGGAAATCAAGCCCCAGGTTTTCGCCGGGCTGTATCCGGTGGAAGCCAACCAGTACGAGGCCTTGCGCGACGCACTCGAAAAACTGCATCTCAACGATTCGTCGCTGCGTTACGAACCGGAAACCTCGCAGGCGCTCGGATTCGGCTTCCGCTGCGGCTTCCTTGGCCTTTTGCACATGGACATCGTGCAGGAACGCCTGGAGCGCGAATACGACATGGACCTCATCACCACGGCGCCGACGGTGGTGTACCAGATCCAGATGCGCGACGGTACCGTGGTGGAGATCGAGAATCCCTCGAAGCTGCCGGATCCATCCAAGATCGAGGAGATCCGTGAGCCGATCATCACGGCAACCATATTGATGCCGCAGGATTACGTCGGACCGGTCATGACCTTGTGCAACAACAAGCGCGGCGCCCAGCGCAACATGCAGTACATGGGCCGCCAGGTCATGCTCACCTATGAATTGCCGCTGAACGAAGTCGTAATGGATTTTTTCGATAAATTGAAATCCGTCAGCCGGGGTTATGCGTCGCTCGACTACGATTTCAAGGAATTTCGCGCGGCCGATCTGGTCAAGCTGGACATCCTGATCAACGGCGAGCGCGTTGACGCGTTATCGCTGATCGTGCATCGCTCCAACAGCCAGTATCGCGGCCGGGAGCTTGCTACTCGCATGCGTGAGTTGATTCCGCGCCAGATGTTCGACGTGGCAGTGCAGGCGGCCATCGGCTCGCACATCATCGCGCGCGAATCCGTGAAAGCGTTGCGCAAGAACGTGCTCGCGAAATGCTACGGCGGCGATATTTCCCGAAAAAGGAAGCTGCTCGAAAAGCAGAAGGCCGGCAAGAAGCGCATGAAGCAGATCGGCACGGTGGAAATCCCGCAAGAGGCATTCCTCGCCATTCTGCGGGTGGAAAACAAATAGGCGGCAGTCGTGGCCGCACACAAGGTGGATGACCGATGAATTTTGCCCTACTGATGCTGATCCTGTTGCTGGCAACCGGGGCTATCTGGTTGCTGGACCATTTGGTGTTTCGCGGGCGGCGCGACCGCGATGCGAAGGAACCCTGGTGGATAGAGTATCCGAAGAGCTTCTTCCCGATCATCCTGATCGTATTTCTGCTGCGTTCCTTCCTGGTGGAACCTTTCAAGATCCCGTCGGGTTCGATGATTCCGACGTTGCTGGTCGGCGACTTCATCCTGGTGAACAAATTCACCTACGGCATCAGGCTACCGGTCGTGAACAAGAAAATCATGGAAATCAGCCTGCCCCGGCGCGGCGAAGTGATGGTATTCCGCTATCCGGAGAATCCGACGCTCGACTACATCAAGCGGGTGGTCGGCCTGCCCGGCGATCGCGTGGAGTATCGCAACAAGCGCCTGACCATCAACGGCCAGCTGATTACGGTCGACACGGTGGACGACTACCAGTATGTAGATGGCGGTCTAAGCTTTGTCAACGCTGCGCGCTTCTGGGAAACACTGGGCACGCACCGGCATTCGATCATCATCAATGCGGAAGCGCCGGCCCTGCAGTTGGCGGGTGTCAAGCAGTTTCCGCAGCGCGAGAACTGCGTTTACAATGAACAGGAATTCAGTTGTTTGGTGCCGCCGGGACATTATTTCATGATGGGTGACAATCGCGATTCGAGCTCTGACAGCCGCTACTGGGGATTCGTGCCCGAGCAGAACATAGTCGGCAAGGCATTCCTGGTATGGTGGAATTTCAGCGAATTGAAGCGCATTGGCAACCGTATCAACTAGCGGGAGTGAATATGAGGCGTCAACGGGGCGTAACTTTCATCGGAATGGTATTCATCGCCGGTCTGATTGTTTTTGCAGCCATTATCGGACTCAAGCTGATACCGGCGTACATCGAGTACGCCACGGTCGTGAACATCCTGCGCGACGTAGCCCATTCGCCGGAAGCTCGAAGCGGCAATCCCAAAGATATTCAGGTCAGTTTCAGAAAGCATGCCCAAATCGATGCGATCGAAACGATCAAACCCGAGGATCTCGAAATCGAGAAAGAGGGCGACCAGGTGGTGTTGAAGGCCAACTACTCGGTCAAGATAAAACTGTTCGGGAATCTGAGTGCCTTGATCGATTTTTCTCCCAGCAGCGGGAATTGACGCCCACCCAAAAACTTTTCATCCATGCCTGACGGGCCGATCGAGCGCCGGCTGGGTTACCAGTTCGGTAATGCATCGCTGCTTCAGCAGGCGCTGACTCATCGCAGTCACGGCGCGCCGCATAACGAGCGCCTCGAATTCCTCGGCGACGGGCTGTTGAATTTCGTCATCGCCCGCATCCTGTTCCAGCATTTCACCGCGTTGCCCGAGGGTGACCTCTCCCGCTTGCGCGCCGGACTGGTGAATCAGCAAGCACTGTCCGAGTTGGCGGTTTCGCTGTCGCTGGGCGAGCATTTGCGGCTAGGCGAGGGCGAACTCAAGAGCGGAGGGTTCCGCAGACCCTCCATACTTGCGGATGCGTTCGAGGCATTGATCGGCGCCGTCTACCTGGACGGCGGATTCCCGCCGGCAGAAAAGGTTCTGATAGAACTCTATCGGCCGCTATTGGCGGCTATCGATCCCACGGTATCGGGCAAGGATCCCAAGACGCGCCTTCAGGAATATTTGCAGGGTAAACGACTTGGGTTGCCGCAGTATTCGATTGTATCCGTTGACGGCGAGGCGCATGAACAGCACTTCCGCGTGGAGTGCGCCATCCCGGAACTCTCCATCCACTCGCAGGGCGAAGGGTCGACCCGCAGGGCCGCAGAGCAGGAGGCGGCCCGAAGCGCCTACGAACTCGCCGCCGCACACAAATGAAAGGCATCGTTCATCGCACGGGACGCATTGCCATCGTCGGCCGGCCGAACGTCGGCAAGTCGACGCTGCTCAATCGCATGGTCGGCATGAAGATCAGCATTACGTCGAACCGGCCGCAGACCACGCGCCATCGCATGAATGCCATCGTGACCGAAGCGGATGCGCAGATGGTGCTGGTCGATACACCGGGCTTCCAGACCGAGCATGGCGGCGAGTTGAACCGCCTGATGAACCGCACGGTAGCGCAGAGCCTGGACGGCGTGGACGTTGTTCTGTTCGTGATCGAAGCCATGAAGTTCGGCCGCGAAGACCGCAAGCTGCTTCCGCTGCTGCCGAAGAACATCCCCGTGGTCCTGATCGTCAACAAGGTCGACAAGCTCGCCGACAAGGCCGTTCTGCTGCCATTCATGGCCGAAACGAGCAAGGCATTCGCGTTCGCCGAGATCGTGCCGGTCAGCGCGGCAAAGGGTACGCAGGTTGCGCACCTGAGGAAGCTGCTCAAGCCTTATCTTCCGGAAGGTCCGCCGCAGCATGAAGAGGATGAAGTCACGGACCGTCCGGAGCGGTTTCTCGCCGCAGAACTGGTTCGGGAAAAACTGTTCCGCCTGCTCGGCGAGGAACTGCCTTATGCGGCGACAGTGATGGTCGAAAAATTCGAGATGCGCGGACAGTTGCGGCACATTCACATTGCGATTGTCGTCGACAAATCCAATCACAAGGCCATGGTGATCGGCAAGGGCGGCGAAAAACTCAAACAGATCGGCACCCAGGCCCGTATCGACATGGAGAAATTGTTCGGCGGAAAAGTGTTCCTCGAGCTCTGGGTGCAGGTCAAGAGCGGCTGGGCGGACAGCCTCAAGACGCTGAAGAACCTTGGCTACGAATAACGCCGGCGCGGCCGTCGCCGCGGGCGAAAGGCAGAGGCGGGATGCGCAACCCGCATTCGTATTGCATACCTACCCGTTTCGGGAAACCAGCCTTGTCGTGGAAACGTTTACGCGGAACTACGGACGGGTGGGGCTGGTCGCGCGCGGCGCTCGTCGACCGAAATCCACCTTGCGAGGCCTGATGATGGCGTTTCAGCCGCTGCTGCTGTCCTGGGCCGGCAAGTCCGAGTTGCGCACACTGCACAAGGCCGAGTGGCAAGGCGGCATTCCGCAGTTGCGGGGACTGGGATTGATGTGCGGTTTCTACCTGAATGAATTGCTGCTGAAGTTCCTGGCCAGGGAAGATCCGCACGACACGCTGTTCGACCTTTACCAGGATGCGATTGCGGCGCTCGCCCACGAGCCCGAACCGGCGACCGTGCTGAGGCGTTTCGAAAAGCACTTGCTGAAGGAACTGGGCTATGCGCTCATTCTCGATCGCGAAGCCGATTCCGGCAGGCCAATCGATCCCGGCAAACGTTACACTTATGTCATCGAGCGCGGTCCTGTAGCGCTCGATCGCGGCGCGGACGCGCAGGTGGAAATTTCCGGTCAGGCGCTCATCGAACTCGAGAGTGATAGCTTCGTCGATGCGGCAACCCTGGCGCAGAGCAAACTACTCATGCGCTTCCTGGTGAATCACTATCTTGGCAATCAGGAACTGCACACCCGCCAGTTGCTTCGGGAAATGCAACAGATATGACCAGACTCAGCGTCAACGTCAATAAAGTTGCGCTATTGCGCAATTCACGCCCGCTCGACATTCCCAGCGTAGAGCGCTTCGCCCGCCTTGCGTTGGACGCCGGCGCTCAAGGTATCACGGTGCATCCGCGGCCGGATGCACGCCACATCCGCAGTAGCGACGTCGGCGTGTTGCTGAAACTGGTTCGAAGCCAGCGGGTCGAATTCAATATCGAAGGCAACCCCTTTCATCAGCTCATGGACGTGGTGCGCGCCGCGCGGCCCGACCAGTGCACGCTGGTTCCCGATGATCCGGGTGCGGCCACTTCGGATCACGGCTGGGATCTGGGGCGCGACCGCAATCGGCTCCTACCCGTCATCGCCGAACTCAAGGGCTTGGGCGTGCGGGTCAGCCTGTTCATGGATGCGGACGAGAATGCCATGGCAGCCGCGCGCGCGGTCGGTGCAGATCGCGTCGAGCTGTATACCGAACCCTACGCACGTGCGTTCGGTACATCCACCCAAGATGCCGCGCTGCGCCGTTTCAAAGCAGCGGCCACTGCCGCAATCCGCAGCGGACTGGGTGTGAATGCCGGCCATGATCTCAACCGCAAAAATCTGCCGCTATTCCTGCGCAGCGTGCCGGATGTGCTGGAGGTATCGATTGGTCATGCCTTGGTGGCCGACGCTCTCGAGTTCGGCATGTCGCAGTCAGTCAGACTTTATCTTGACGCCATTCGCGCCGGAACGTGCGCATGATAGTCGGCGTAGGCGTGGATATCGTGGACATGAGCCGGATCGAACGCCTGCTGCGCGAGTACGGCGACCAGTTCGCCCGGCGCATCCTGGCGAATACGGAGCGACCGGCTTTCGAGGCGAGCTCGCGGCCGGTCTGGTTCCTTGCCAACCGATTTGCGGCGAAGGAAGCCTTGTCCAAAGCGCTTGGCACCGGCCTGCGTTATCCGGTGACGCTGCACGCGATCAGCGTATCCAGCGATGGCATCGGCAAGCCGGCATTGGGTTTCCATGGGCCGTTGCCGGACTATCTGGCAAGCCGTGGGGTCGCCCGTCATCATCTGAGTTTGTCTCACGACAAAGGAATGGCATGCGCAGTCGTAATCCTGGAGCAATGAAGCGATGAACGCACCCGCGTCGCTCGGGCTGGTAATGCTCGATGTCGAAGGCAAGGAACTCAACGAAGCTGATCGCAGACGGCTGTGCCACCCGCTGACCGGCGGCGTGATCCTGTTTTCGCGAAACTATGAATCCCCGCGCCAGCTCGAGGAGTTGACCGCCGAAATCCATCGGTTGCGCCACCCGCCGTTGCTGATCGCGGTAGACCATGAAGGCGGCCGGGTGCAGCGTTTTCGCGAAGGCTTCACGCGGTTGCCGCCCATGCGTGCACTGGGTGCGGTATGGGACGCGCATCCGCAGCGGGCAAGACATCTGGCGCGGGATGCGGGCTACGTGCTGGCGGCCGAGTTGCGCGCACACGGCATCGATCTGAGTTTCACACCGGTGCTCGACCTCGACTTCGGCAACAGCGCCGTGATCGGCGACCGTGCCTTCCACTCGCAGCCACAGGCTGTGATCGAACTCGCGGGCGCGCTGATCGAAGGGCTGACGCTTGCGGGCATGGCCGCTTGCGGCAAGCATTTCCCGGGGCACGGTTTCATCGCAGCGGATTCGCATACGGATATACCGGTCGACACGCGCAGTCTTGCACAAATCGAAGCGGCTGACCTGCTTCCTTTTCGCGAACTGGTGGCACATGGGTTGTCCGCGGTAATGCCTGCGCATGTGATTTATCCAGACGTGGATGATCATCCGGCGGGCTTCTCGAAAATATGGCTTTCGCAAATCCTGCGCACGCGGATGGAATTTCAGGGTGTGATATTCAGCGACGACCTGAGCATGGAAGGGGCCCGGGTTGCCGGGGACATCGTCGCCCGCGCGGACGCCGCGCTCGATGCCGGTTGCGACATGGCGCTGGTCTGCAATCGTCCTGATGCTGCGGATGAACTACTGAGCCGTTTGCAGCGCGAGATCCCCCCGGCGTCTCTGGCCCGACTGGCGCGCCTTCACGGTCGCGCTTCCGCCCCGACCCTCACAGCGCTCAAGGCGACCGAGGCCTACAGCAGGGCGGTACACAACATCGGCGCAGTCGGTTTGGAAAGTGGCGACCTGTTGGCCGGTTCCCTGCAGATTGGCGAACGTGGCTGACAGCGCGCGCCGCCATCATGATCATCGCCATCTGCCCGGAACGAGGCGGACGTTGATCATCGCATTGGCGGTCACGCTTGGCTACGCGTTGGTGGAATTTATCGCGGGAGCCGCGTTCCATTCACTCGCGTTGATGAGCGACGCCGGACATATGTTGTCGGATGCGTTGGCACTTGGACTTGCGGCATTCGCCTCATGGGTCGGTAGTCATCCTGCGGGCAGCCGGCACTCCTATGGTTTCGCGCGGGCGGAGGTCGTCGCGGCATTCGTGAATGGTTTGGCAATGCTGCTGATCGTCGTGGTGATTGCCGTGGAATCAATAGGGCGGCTGCTCGATCCACAATCCGTCACCGGTCTCGGTGTGATGATCGTCGCGTTCGTCGGTCTGCTGGCAAATCTGTTCGTCGCCTTCCTCATAGGCCGGGGAGAGCGCAATCTCAACACGCGGGCGGCCCTGATTCACGTCGTCGGAGACCTCATCGGATCGGTCGCCGCGATCACGGCGGGAGCGGTGATTTACTACACCGGCTGGCAACCCATCGACGCTCTGCTGTCCCTCGTCATCGCGGTCCTGATTCTGGGTTCGACGATGCGGCTGGTGTTCGACGCGCTACATGTGCTGATGGAAGGCGTGCCCGCAGGGCTACGGATAGAAGAGATCGGAAGCGCGATCGGCGCGTTTGCCGGTGTACGCGCCGTGCATGACTTGCATGTCTGGAACATTTCTTCCGGGCAGGTGGCACTTTCCGCCCACGTAGAACTGGACAACCTCGATAACTGGGCGGCATTGCTGGAGTCGGCACGGCAGATGCTGCAGACCCGTTTCGGAATTGCGCATGTGACCCTGCAACCCGAACCTGCCGGCGGCATCAATCCCGGATATCGCGCGCGGGTAAAAATCATCCCGCAGCACGACGATCATGGCCCCGAGTACGGTCACGGTCGCCATCACGATCATGAGCACTAGCCGGCAGGATGAGCGGTTTCTCCATTAATTGCCGGCGTTGCAGCCGGCTGGCGGGCTTCCTCGACGACGTCCGCGCCGAGCATCCGGACTATCACGCCCGGCCTGTTCCACCCTTCGGGGATGCTTCGCCACGGTTGCTGATCGTGGGACTCGCGCCGGGAATGCACGGAGCCAATCGCTCCGGAAGGCCATTTACCGGTGACTATGCCGGCGTGCTGCTCTATCAGACGCTGCACAAATTCGGTTTTGCCGACAAACCGGTGTCGAGGTCGGCCGATGACGGGCTCAGGTTGACGGGCTGCCGGATCACCAATGCAGTGAAATGCCTGCCGCCGGAGAACAAGCCGACCGGCGACGAAGTCAAACGCTGCAACGGGTTTCTGGCAAACGAGATCTCGACATTGCCGAAGGATTCGATTTTGCTGGCCCTCGGGGGCATTGCCCACAAGGCGGTATTGATGGCAACCTCGGAAAAATTCGCCTCCTACAAGTTTGCCCACGGCGCGAGGCATCGCCTGGAGAGCGGGCTCACGCTTTTCGATAGCTACCACTGCAGCCGATACAATACCCAGACGCGACGGCTGACCGCGGCCATGTTCGAGCAGGTCTTCGCCGACATCAGAGGTTTCCTTGAGGATCCAATCGCCGGATAGTGCTCGATGAAGAAGAGTGATCCGGATCCGCCGCCTGCGGGCCACAGCGCGTTCGACCCCGCCGAAATCGTCGCCAACCTGCCGCACTTGCCTGGAGTCTACCGCATGCTCAATGGGGCAGGCGACGTGTTGTACGTCGGCAAGGCGCGCGATCTGAAGAAGCGCGTCGCTTCCTATTTCCAGAAAACGGCTTCGCTGGCGCCCCGGATCCAGTTGATGGTTGGCCAGGTCCAGGGTCTGGAGACGACGGTGGCGCGTTCGGAAGCCGAAGCGTTACTACTCGAAAATAATTTCATAAAGAGTTTAAGCCCACGCTATAACATACTGTATCGGGATGATAAATCCTATCCCCATCTCGTTTTGACTGGCGAGCGTTTTCCCCGCCTCGGATTTCACCGGGGTGGCCTGGACAAGGCCAACCATTACTTCGGGCCGTTTTCGAATGCGGGTGCAGTTCGTGAAAGCATCCGCCTGATGCAGAAAATTTTCCGACTCCGTACCTGCGAAGAGACGGTCTTCTCCAACCGCTCGCGCCCCTGTTTGCTATACCAGATCAAGCGCTGCACCGGCCCGTGCGTCGGCCTGATAGACGAATCGACTTACGCGGAAGACGTCAGGAGCGCCGAATTGTTCCTGCAGGGCAGGGAAGACGAGGCCGTCAGCCGGCTGGAAGAACGCATGCATCGGGCGGCCGAGCAGCAGGCCTACGAGCAGGCAGCAGCCTATCGCGACCAGATCCGTTCGCTTTCGAAAGTCAGGGAGACCCAGTTTGTTTCCAGCAGTCGCGGTGTGGATGCGGACATTGTTGCGCTGGCGAGTTCGGGTGGACTGATATGCGTAAATCTGGTGGTCGTGCGCGGCGGCCAGCATCGGGGCGACAAGAGTTTTTTCCCGCAGAATGCACGCGACCAGGACGAGCAGTCGGCTCTCGAAGCCTTTCTGGGGCAGCATTATGTCGATCGCGACGTGCCGCCCTCGATCATTCTCAATCGCCCGGTCGAGTCCGCTGCGCTCGAGGAATTGCTGTCGCAGCAAGCCGGAATCAAAGTGCAGTTCAACATCAATCCGGCTGGCGAGCGCAGAGTATGGCTGCGCATGGCGGAAAAGAATGCCGAACTGGCGATTGCGCAACGCCTTGCGGCACATGCCACACAGGAAGCCAGGCTGACGGCATTGCAGCAGGCTTTGAATCTGGGCGACAACATCCAGCGTATCGAATGTTTCGACGTCAGCCATACCATGGGCGAGGCGACTGTGGCTTCCTGTGTGGTTTACGACCATGCTTCGATGCAGCCAGGCGAATACCGGACTTACAACATCGCCGGCATCGAACCGGGTGACGACTATGCGGCCATGCGCCAGGTACTCGACCGGCGCTATCGCAAAATCGTGGAAGGCGAGGGTCGACTGCCGGACCTGATCCTGATCGACGGCGGCAAGGGTCAGGTCGGCGCCGCGTACCAGGTGCTCGGCGAACTCGGATTGAGCGATCTGCCGATGATCGGCGTCGCCAAGGGTGAAGAACGCAAGGCCGGTTTGGAGCAGATGATTTTTCCGGAACGCGCCGAACCGCTGCGGCTGCCCGCCGATAACCCGGGACTGCATCTGATCCAGCAGATACGCGACGAAGCGCACCGTTTCGCGATTTCCGGCCATCGCAACCGCCGCGCAAAAACCCGTAATCGCTCTACGCTGGAAGAGATTGCAGGCGTGGGCAGCAAACGCAGGCAGCGCCTTTTGTCGCGATTCGGCGGACTGAAGGGCGTGGCTTCCGCCAGCATCGAGGAACTTAAGCAGGTGGAAGGAATCAGCAGGGAATTAGCCGAAAAAATCTACCAGCAACTACACTGACGCATCATGCCGTTCAATTTACCGAATCTCATTACCTGGCTGCGCATCCTGATGATCCCGCTGCTGGTCGGCGTGTTTTACATGCCGCACGGTTGGATCGCCGATCACGACAAGAACCTGGTAGCCACCTTTATCTTCAGTCTTGCGGCGATTACCGACTGGCTCGACGGTTACCTTGCGCGGACGCTGAACCAGACATCGTCTTTCGGCGCATTCCTGGATCCGGTCGCCGACAAGCTCATGGTTGCCACCGCACTGATCGTGCTGGTCTGGCTCGGCCGGGTGGAGGGTTTCATTGCGGTCATCATCATCGGCAGGGAAATTGCGATCTCCGCACTGCGCGAATGGATGGCGCGCATCGGCCGCAGCAAAAGTGTGGCGGTTTCATTTCTGGGAAAAATAAAAACCGTGTCACAGATGGCGGCAATAATTCTGTTGCTTTATCACGATCCGCTATTCGTACTGAGCGGCTATACGCTCGGCAATTTCCTGATCTATGTCGCGGCTATCCTGACACTGTGGTCGATGGCTTATTATCTGAAAATGGCGCTTCCGGAGCTGACGAAGGAAGAGTAGTGCGCGGCCGTTACCTTGACAAAAAGACCCGGCGTCCTATAATGCCGGTTCGTTTTTTTGTGCGGGAATAGCTCAGTTGGTAGAGCGCAACCTTGCCAAGGTTGAGGTCGCGAGTTCGAGCCTCGTTTCCCGCTCCAGATTGCCTAAGGGAAAACGCGCATCAGCCGTTTTCCCTTTTGATTTTTCAGCGAACCAAGATCATGTCCCGGTTTGCAGTGCGCAGCTGATTCCGGCCGCGCCCACCCTGGCGGGGTGGCAGAGTGGTTATGCAGCGGCCTGCAAAGCCGTGTACGCCGGTTCGATTCCGACCCCCGCCTCCAAAAATATTTCAATGGCCCAGGCTCATCCTGCGACCCTCCGACGTCGCTTGGCGTGGCCTCCGGCTGAGGGAAATAGTCCTGATCGCGGTTCTGCGTGCCCGGTGCGCGCTATCGGAATCGCCACACCACAACCTTCGCGACGTCGTCGTTGGTCCTGGGGATGCTGCGGCAGCAAGAAATCTCGCACGGAGCTCCCGGGCGTGTCGATACCAAGGATCAAGGTGCTCCAGGCCTGCGTCCAGGTTGATCAGGCCGAAGGCTTCGGCAAAGCCCCCCAGGCTTGTTTTTTGGTTTTCGTAAGCTATGGTTAGTTTGTGGAGTCGCAAGTAGTGGTAGAGGACCCATGTTGTCCGGCGGGGCGTTCGTCATTCCGAAGTCGTTTACGCGGCGGAGTCCTGCCTGGCGGCACGCAAGAAGGAGCCGGAATATGAAGCTGGTGACCGCAATTATCAAGCCACACAAACTCGACGACGTACGCGAAGCACTCTCCGCCACCGGGGTCCAGGGGCTCACGGTGAGTGAGGTGAAGGGCTTCGGCCGACAGAAGGGCCACACCGAACTCTACCGGGGCGCGGAGTACCAGATCGATTTTCTGCCCAAGGTGAAGATCGAAGTGGCGATCATGGACGACCTGCTCGACAAGGTGATCGAGGCGATATCAAAAGCGGCGAATACGGGCAAGATCGGTGACGGCAAGATTTTCGTGGTCGATCTTGAGCAGGTGGTTCGTGTGCGAACCGGCGAAACGGGCGACGCTGCGCTTTAGGGAGGGTGCGATGAAACCATTACTGCCTTTGCTAGTCCTGTGTGCACTCTTTGCGTTTGTGACGTCAAGCTTTTCCGAGGAGCCGGCGAAATCGCCTGCCGCCGCCGAAGGCAGTCCAGCGGGGACCACAACCGCGGCTGCACCAGCTATACCCCCACCCCCGGCTCCGACCGCACCGACGATGGTGGAAGTCGCCAAGATCAATTCCGGCGATACCGCGTGGATGCTTGCGTCGACTGCACTGGTCTTGCTGATGACAATCCCGGGTCTGGCACTGTTCTACGGCGGCATGGTGCGCAAGAAAAACGTGCTCGCCACGGTAATGCAGAGCTTTGCCATTACCTGCCTGGTCACGGTGCTGTGGATGATCATCGGATACAGCCTGGCGTTCACTCCAGGAGGCACTGCATTTCTCGGCGGTCTCGATCGCTTTTTGTTAGGCGGCATGGCTTTCGTCAACGGCTCCAGGGTGAGTGTGTCGCACCTCGCGCTCACGATTCCGGAGTCGGTATACATGTGCTTCCAGATGACCTTCGCGATCATCACCCCGGCGCTGATTGCCGGAGCCTTCGCCGACCGCATGAAATTTTCGGCGATGCTGTGGTTTATGGGGCTATGGTCGATTCTGGTCTATGCGCCGATCGCGCACTGGGTATGGGAGCCAAGTGGCTGGCTAGCCAGTCGCGGCGTGCTCGATTTTGCCGGCGGCACGGTTGTGCACATCAATGCGGGAATTGCCGGTCTGGCCGCAGCGCTGGTGATGGGTAAACGCATGGGTTATGGCAAAGAGGCAATGCAGCCGCACAACCTGGTGCTGACGCTGGCGGGGGCCTCGCTGCTCTGGGTCGGATGGTTCGGTTTCAATGCGGGGTCTGCTGTGGCCGCGGATGGACGGGCGGGGATGGCGATGGCAGTGACACAAATCGCGACCGCCGCAGCAGCGCTCGCGTGGATGTTTGTCGAATGGCTGGTTAAGGGCAAACCGAGCGTGCTTGGGATCGCCTCAGGTGCGGTTGCCGGACTGGTGGCGATCACGCCGGCATCCGGGTTTGTAGCACCGGTCGGTGCATTGGTGATCGGAGTTGCCGCAGGTATCCTGTGCTTCTGGGGCTCGACGTCCTTGAAGAAGATGATGGGCTACGACGACTCGCTGGACGCCTTCGGCGTGCACGGGGTCGGTGGCATTACCGGTGCGCTGTTAACGGGCGTGTTTGCGATCAAGGACATTGGGGGTACGGCGGGATTGCTGGAAGGCAATGGCTATCAGGTAATAGTTCAGCTCATCGGAGTGGTCTCGACCCTGGTGTACGGGTTCGTGGTGAGCTTCTTGATCCTGAAGGGGCTCGATCTTGCGATCGGGCTGCGGGTTGCGGAAGAGGAGGAGCAGCAAGGCTTGGATGTCAGCCTGCATGGAGAAAGCGTGGTCTAACAATCGCCGACAAGACCAAGTGTATCGATGCGGCCAGAAAGAAATACGGCCAGATGTAATCACGACGCTCAGGTATGCGTTCGGATCGACGGGCACCGATCGGTGCCCGTCTTTTTTGATGGCGGGGTATTGCCGGGCCCGTCGGATTGTCCTGGTCCACAGCACGCAGACCTATGTCGCCTGCCGCGACAAGGCCGTGGTGGGCTGTTACAACCTGGCGGTCGCGGCGCGGTCGCCCACGCCGCGGCGACTGAGCGGGTGAGGAAGGCGATGCCGCGCTATCCGATTTCTGTGATGATCCTGGCCCGTCTCGCGGTGGACGAGCGCCAGGCGGGGCAGGGCCTCGGGAAAGCTTCCTCCTTAAGGATGCGCTCTTGCGGACTGCCCAGGCCGCGGACATTGCCGGCATCCGCCCATCCTGGTCCACGCAAAGGATAACGAAGCGAAAGCCTTCTACGAGCACTCGGGAAAAATTAATCACGGAACTGCGTGGCGACCCGGAGCTGACCGCGGCATAGCCTCCAATATTTCAATAGCCTAGGCTCATCCTGCGACCCTCCGGCGTGGCCTCCGGCTGAGAGAATAGTCCTGATCGCGGTTCTGCGTGCCCGGTGCGCGCTATCGGAATCGCCACTTCGTGGTGGGCGATGCGCTAAACCCCATTTTTGCAGACCAGAGCATTGCAGCGCCCATCGGCAAACGTGTACATAACCGCCATTTTGACTCATTTCTCATCGGGTAAGACGCGACACATCTTCAAATTGCCAGACAGCGACAATGGACGTATATTCATCGAGAAGAAGTGGCATTGGCCGGGGTGCTTCACGCGCCAGATTGGTGGACCGCGTGAAACAGCAAATCACACGCTGGCAGTCAACATACGACTTGCGCTCTGGAATTTTGGAGGGGGAGTCCCTATGGACGTGAACCGTCGGCAGTTTTTCAAGGCCTGCGCGGCCGGACTCGGTGGCTCGAGCCTTGCGCTGCTCGGCTTTTCTCCACAACCGGTGCTGGCTGAAACGCGTAACTTCAAGCTGGCCCGCACCACCGAGACACGCAACACGTGCCCTTACTGCGCCGTTGGCTGCGGCATCATCATGTACAGCCTCGGCGATAAGGCAAAGAACGCCAAGTCGGAAATCATTCACATCGAAGGCGACCCGGATCATCCGGTAAACCGCGGCACCCTCTGTCCCAAAGGCGCCGGGCTTCTCGATTTCGTTCACAGCCCGAATCGCCTCCAATATCCCGAGTATCGCGCCGCCGGCTCGAACGACTGGAAACGTATGTCGTGGGACGAGGCGCTCGACAAAATCGCCGGGCTGATGAAGGCCGACCGCGATGCGAACTTCGTCGCCAAGACGGACGACGGTCTCATCGTCAATCGCTGGCTCACCACCGGCATGTTGGCGGCATCGGCCTCCAGCAACGAATCCGGCTACCTCACTCAAAAGGTGATGCGTAGCATGGGAGCACTCGTATTCGATAATCAAGCTCGCGTCTGACACGGCCCGACGGTGGCCAGTCTGGCCCCGACGTTTGGCCGCGGTGCGATGACCAACCACTGGGTTGACATCAAAAACGCCGACATCGTGCTGATCATGGGTGGCAACGCCGCGGAGGCCCACCCGTGCGGATTCAAGTGGGTCACCGAAGCCAAGGCGCATAACAAGGCCAAGCTGATCGTCGTCGATCCACGCTTCACCCGCTCGGCCGCGATGGCCGATTACTACGCGCCGATTCGCGTGGGAACCGACATCGCATTTCTCGGCGGCGTCATCAACTATCTGCTCTCCAGCGACAAGATACAGAAGGAGTACGTCAAGGCGTACACCAACGCGTCGTTTGTCTTGAATGAGAAATACGGCTTCGCAGACGGACTCTTCAGCGGCTACAGCGACGTCAAGCGAAGCTACGATCCTGCGACGTGGGTTTACGATAAGGACAAGGCCGGCTTCGCGGTCGTCGACGAAACTCTGCAAAATCCACGCTGCGTGTTCCAGGTAATGAAAGCACACTACTCGCGCTACACGCCCGAGATGGTGTCGAAGATCTGCGGCACCCCGAAGGAAGCGTTCCTCAAGATCTGCGAAATGATCGGCTCGACCGCGGCGCCGGACCGGGCGATGACCATCCTGTACGCGCTGGGCTGGACGCAGCACTCGACGGGCTCGCAGATGATCCGCACCGCGGCGATAATGCAACTGCTGCTCGGCAACATCGGCATATCGGGCGGTGGTATGAACGCCCTGCGCGGCCACAGCAACATCCAGGGGCTCACGGATTTGGGGTTGCTCTCCAGCGCGCTGCCGGGTTACTTCGGCCTGCCCAGGCAGAGGGAGCAGTCCTTCGAGGATTATGTGAAGGCGCGGGCGCTCAAGCCGCTGCGGCCGAACCAGATGAGCTACTGGCAGAACTTCCCCAAGTTCTATGTAAGCCTCATGAAGGCCTGGTACGGCAATGCCGCGACCAAGGACAACAACTGGGCGTTCGAGTATCTGCCGAAGCTCGACAGGGAATACGACATCCTGCAAGCGTTCGAGTTGATGGGACAGGGCAAGATCCACGGCTATATCTGCCAGGGCTTCAACCCAGTCGGCTCGTTCCCGAACAAGGCGAAGATCGTCGGCGCGCTATCGAAGCTCAAGTTCCTGGTGATTATTGATCCATTGGCAACCGAGACCTCGGAATTCTGGAAGAACTACGGGCCTTATAACGACGTCGATCCGGCCAAAATTCCGACCGAAGTGTTCCGTCTGCCGTCTACGTGCTTCGCCGAGGAGGAGGGCTCGCTGACCAATTCCGGTCGCTGGCTGCAATGGCATTGGAAGGGCGCCGATCCTCCGGGCGAGGCCAGGGGTGACCCCGAAATCATCGCCGGGCTGTTCACGCGGATCCGCGCCATGTATGCCAAGGACGGGGGCGCCTTTCCGGACCCGATCGTCAACCTGACCTGGGCCTACAAGATTCCTGCGGTGCCCGCACCGGAGGAGATCGCCATGGAGTACAACGGCAAGGCGCTCGCCGACCTGACTGATCCGAAGGACGCGACCAAGGTGCTGGTCAAGGCTGGCGATCAGATTCCGAGCTTCGCGTTTCTGCGCGATGACGGGACGACCTCCTGCGGCTGCTGGATCTACTCCGGCGCGTGGACGCAAGCCGGCAACCAGATGGCGCGCCGTGACAACAGTGATCCCTACGGTATCGGCCAGACGCTGAACTGGGCTTGGGCGTGGCCCGTCAATCGGCGAATCTTGTACAACCGCGCTTCCAGCGACCCGTCGGGCAAGCCATGGGACCTCAAACGCAAATTGGTATTCTGGAACGGCAAGGCTTGGGGCGGTGCCGACACGCCGGATATGCGTCCCGATGCCGCACCGGACGAAAACGTCGGGCCGTTCATCATGACCGCCGAAGGTGTCGCCAAGCTGTTCACACCGGTCGGCCTGGTGGACGGGCCGCTCCCCGAGCACTACGAGCCATTCGAATCGCCCATCTCGGTGAACCCGATGCATCCGCAAAGCCCGAACGTTCGGGCGAATCCGGCGGCACGGGTGTTCAAGAACGACCTGGAGGCTTTCGGCACGCCGAAGGAATTCCCCTACGCGGCCACGACGTATCGTCTCACTGAGCACTTTCACTACTGGACCAAGCACGTCGAATCGAATGCCATCACGCAACCGCAACAGTTTGTGGAGATCGGCGAAGACTTGGCCAAGGAAAAAGGCATCAAGGACGGCGACAAGGTCAAGGTGCGATCGAACCGCGGGCAGATCGAGACCGTTGCCGTGGTGACCAAGCGGATCAAGGCGCTGGAGTGCAACGGACAGAAGGTGCACACCGTCGGCATTCCGAACCACTGGGGCTTCAAGGGCGTGGCGAAGATGGGCTATCTCGCCAACACCCTGACGCCGTTTGTGGGCGACGCGAACACGCAGACGCCCGAATTCAAGGCGTTCATCGTGACCATCGACAAAGCGTAGCGGAGGCCGCCATGTCATCCCTGCAATCGCTTGACCTCAAGCAGCGCTCCGCCACGACAACACCTTCGCCTTCGGTCCGCAGCACCGTCGAAGTCGCCAAGCTGATCGACATCTCGAAATGCATCGGCTGCAAGGCGTGCCAGGTGGCATGCGGCGAGTGGAACGATGTCCGCGACGCGGTCGGCCATAACGTCGGCGTCTACGACAACCCCGCCGACTTGTCGGCCGATACGTGGACCGTGA
This sequence comes from Betaproteobacteria bacterium, assembly GCA_016194905.1. NCBI lineage: Bacteria > Pseudomonadati > Pseudomonadota > Betaproteobacteria > Betaproteobacteria bacterium. Next base: position 13,259 of record JACQAP010000018.1, on the reverse strand, counting down.
TGCGCTTTACCGAGTATGAGGAGGAAAATGGCAAGCTGGAGTGGTTGATCCGCAAAGACGGCTGCATGCACTGCGCCGACCCGGGGTGCCTCAAGGCCTGCCCGGCCCCCGGTGCAATCGTGCAGTATTCGAACGGCATCGTCGACTTTATCGAGGAACATTGCATCGGCTGCGGCTCTTGCGTGACCGGCTGCCCGTTCAATATCCCGCGAATCTCCAAGCAGGACAACAAGGCGTACAAGTGCACGTTGTGCTCCGACCGCGTCGGCGTGGGCCTCGAGCCGGCGTGCGTCAAGACCTGCCCGACCGGCGCGATCACCTTCGGCAGCAAGGAGGACATGATCGAGCAAGCCGATGAGCGGATTGTCGATCTGAAAGAGCGCGGCTACCAGAATGCGGGCCTGTATGACCCGCAAGGCGTGGGGGGCACGCACGTCATGTACGTGTTGAAGCACGCCGACAAGCCCGAGATCTACCACGGGCTTCCCGCAGACCCGCACATCAGTCCGATGGTCGGCCTCTGGAAGGGCGCACTGAAGCCGCTTGCGCTACTGGTCATGGGCGTCACGGCGCTCGCCGGGTTCTTCCACTACGTCAAGGTCGGACCGAACGACGCGGACGCGGAGGACGAGAGCGCCGAAACGCCGGCTAAGCATTAGGAGCCCGAGATGAATCCTAAGACACAAGTCCAACGGTACTCCGACAGTGAAAGAGTCAATCATTGGATCGTCGCCATCGCCTTCATCCTGGCGGGACTGTCCGGGCTGTCGATGTTTCACCCGGCACTGTTCTGGCTCAGCAATCTGTTCGGCGGAGGCCCGTGGACGCGCATCCTGCACCCGTTCATCGGCGTGGTGATGTTCGCCGCATTCCTCTCAATGATGTTGCGCTTCTGGAACTACAACAAGATCGAGGACCGCGACTGGCGGTGGTTGAAACAATGGCGCGACGTCGTCAATAACCGGGAGGACAAGCTGCCCGAAGTCGGGCGCTACAACGCCGGCCAGAAGGTGTTGTTCTGGCTGATGGTGATCTGCACGGTCACGTTGTTCGTCACCGGCGTGCTGTTCTGGCGGCCGTGGTTCGCCGACTATTTCCCGATCACGCTTGTGCGCCTGGCGACGCTGCTGCACTCGGCTGCGGCAACGGTGCTGATCATCGGCATCATCGTCCATATCTATGCCGCGATCTGGATCAAGGGTTCGATTCGCGCCATGATGCGCGGTACCGTGTCCGCCAAGTGGGCGGCGAAGCACCACCGGGCGTGGTTGCGGGAGAAGACCAAGCAGGGCTAGCTCATAATGCAAGACCCCGGGGGCGAGCATGCTCGTCCCGGTTTCGTTCATTGTTGCGCGTGCCGCACAAGACCATCATGCAACAGAAGCTGTTGACGCCGGAAGAGATCGCCGCGCAGGGGGGATCGACGATTCCCTACCTGCGCCTGCCCGAGCGCGCTGCCGCGTTCGCGGAGCGCGCCGCACGGCTGCGTGCGCTCGCCAAGGGACACGCGATGGAAGGATACCTGGAGTTCATCGCGCTCCTTGCCGACGAACAACAGTCATTGCTCGAGCACATGCCGCCAGTGCGGCTGCCGTCGCCCACCGCCATCGCGCAGTGCAACGAGCATGGCATTCCGCCGCTCAATTTTCAAACGCACGCCCGCGATCAGCAGTGGTGCAACGGACTGCGGTACCTGCTGCGCTCGCTCGCCGAGCGCACGACGGGCCGTCTCAACCAGGTCGTCGTCACGCTGGAGGGTAGCCGCGACGAGCTCTATGAGGCGCAAGCGAGCAAGCTGTTGGCCGGCATCGCGTTCGGTCTCGACATCGCGACCGCGCCGCTGATCGGCGCCGGCCTGCAGGTCTATTTCACGCATCTGGCGATCGCGCTGGGTGACCAAGTGTTCCCGCGGCCTGACGTGGCGACCATCTGCCCATGCTGCGGCTGTCGACCGACCGCGAGCGTGGCGCGCATCGGTGCCAAGGAGGCGGGCTATCGCTTCCTGCACTGCGCGCTGTGCAACGCCGAATGGCACATGGTGCGCATCAAATGCACCAACTGCGAGAGCACCAAAGGCGTCAGTTATCTCGCGCTCGACGACAGTGCGCCCGTCGACAAGAAAGCGGTGAAGGCCGAAGTCTGCGAGGAGTGCGGTACGTATCTCAAAATCTGCTACATGGATCGCGACCCGCATGTTGAGCCGGTCGCCGACGATCTCGCGTCGCTGCCACTCGATCTGCTCGTTGCCGACACCGGCAAGCGCCCCTCCGGCATCAATTTCATGCTGATTCACGGCGATCCGGGACCAGAATGAGCGCCTCGCCGCTCGAATCCACGGTCCGTGGCTCGAAGGCGCAGTTGAAGCAGTTGCCTTCTGTCGATCGGGTACTCAAACTTCCGGCGGTCTCGGTGCTGATCGACGCGCACGGTCGGGCCTTTGTCACCGGCGAGGTCCGTGCGCTGCTGCGCGACTGGCGCGAAGCGCGGCTCCTGGGCAAACCCGTCCACGCGGTCGATGAGGCCGGTATCGCGGCGGCGCTGTCCGCGCGGATCGACTCGCGGCTCACCCCGGCATTGAAGCCGGTCTTCAACCTGACCGGCACCGTGCTGCACACCAACCTGGGCCGCGCGCTGCTACCCGAAGAAGCGATCGTTGCCGTGGCGCAGGCGATGCACGCGCCGACGAATCTGGAATTCGATCTCGACAGCGGAGCGCGCGGCGACCGCGATGCGCTGGTCGAGGATCTCGTCTGCGAGCTCACCGGCGCGCAAGCCGCGACTGTCGTCAACAACAATGCGTCGGCGGTGTTGCTGACCATCGCGGCGCTCGCTGCCAAACGTGAAGTCATCGTGTCGCGCGGGGAGCTGGTCGAGATCGGCGGGTCGTTTCGGATGCCCGACGTCATGAAATGTGCCGGCGCCAAAATGATCGAAGTGGGCACGACCAACCGAACGCACGCGCGCGACTATGTCGGCGCGGTCACGGCCAAGAGCGCGCTGATAATGAAGGTCCACGCGAGCAACTACGTCGTAAGGGGCTTTACCGCGGCAGTCGACGAAGATCAACTAGCGGACATCGCGCACCGCGCGGGTCTCCCCCTCGCCGTCGATCTGGGCAGTGGCAGCCTGGTCGACCTCGCGCAATACGGGCTGCCGCATGAACCGATGCCGCAGGAGGCGCTGGCCAACGGTGCGGATATCGTCACCTTCAGCGGCGACAAGCTTCTCGGGGGACCGCAGGCGGGGCTGATCATCGGCAAGCGCGAATGGATCAGCAAGATCAAGAAGCACCCGCTCAAGCGCGCGTTGCGGGTCTCCAAGCTGACCATGGCCGCGCTGGAAGCCACGCTCGCCTTGTATCGCCATCCGGAGCAGTTGACGAGGCGCCTGCCGACGCTGCGTCTACTGACACGGCCCCTGGCAGAAATCGACGCGCTCGCCAAGAGCGTCGCGCCTGCGCTGGCACGGGCGGTCGGAGCGCAGTTTGACGTCGTCTGCGGCGCGGTCCACAGCCAAATCGGGAGCGGATCGCTGCCAATCGACCTCCTACCGAGTGCGGGCCTCTTCGTTCGCTGCCGTAAGGAAGGCAAAGGCACGGGACGGCGACTCAACGCCCTGGCCGCCGCGCTGCGCGCACTGCCGGTGCCGGTTATCGGCCGCATCGCGGACAATGCGCTGATTCTCGACCTGCGCACGCTCGAAGACGAAGCGGCATTCGTCGCCCAGTTGCCAAGACTCAACGTTCGTCCAATCGCGTCATGATTGTCGGTACTGCGGGGCACATCGATCACGGCAAGACGACGCTGGTGCGTGCGCTGACCGGCGTGGACACCGATCGCCTGCCCGAGGAGAAGGCGCGCGGCATCTCGATCGAGCTGGGTTACGCGTACCGTCCACTGGACAACGGCGAGGTCCTTGGCTTCGTCGATGTTCCCGGCCACGAACGCTTCGTTCACACCATGCTGTCCGGTGCAACGGGGATCGATTTCGCGCTGCTGGTCGTGGCCGCGGACGATGGCGTAATGCCGCAGACGCGTGAGCACCTCAATATTCTCTTGCTCCTCGGTATCGCTGCGGGTGCCATCGCGCTGACCAAGATCGACATGGTCGACGAAGCGCGCGTCGTCACAGTCGAACATGAACTGCGCGCGTTGCTAGCGGGTACTGCGTTTGCGGACGCGCCGATCTTTCCTGTTTCCGGGCGGACCGGCGCGGGGCTCGAAGCGCTGCAGCGCTTCCTGAGCGAATTTGTGCAGCAGCGCGACCGACACGTGGAGGATGCGTATTTCCGGCTCGCGGTCGATCGGTCGTTCACGCTGCCTGGCGTCGGCACTGTGGTCACAGGAACTGTGCACTCGGGACAAGTGCAAGTCGGCGCCAGCATGGTGATCGCGCCTTCCGGCCGCGGAGTCCGCGTGCGGAGCATCCACGCCCAAAATCGGCCCGCCGAGTTCGGCACGACCGGCCAGCGCTGCGCGCTCAATCTGGCCGGCTTCGCGCGCGAAGACGTCGTACGTGGCGACTGGGTCGTCGCGCCATCGATTTGGCTTGCAAGCGGACGCTTTGACGCGCGGCTCGCGCTGCTCGCCGACGAGCCGAAGGCCTTGCGCTCCGGCACGAATGTGCATGTCCATTGTGGAGCAGCGCATGTTCCCGCGCGGCTGGTCGTGCTGGATGAAGACGTCAGTGCAGAGCTCCATCGCGACGAATTGGCGCCAGGTGCGAACCGGCTCGTGCAACTAATTCTGCAACACTCGATCGCGGCGTGGCATGGCGATCGCTTCATTGTCCGCGATGCGTCGGCGACGCGGACCATCGGCGGCGGGCGAGTGCTCGACCCGTTCGCGCCCGCGCGCTATCGCAAATCACCTGAGCGCTTGGCCGTGCTGGCCGCGCTGGAAGCCGCGACGCCGGGCGCCCAGCTTGCCGCGCTGGTCGAACAGGCGCCATTCGGCGTCGATCTGAAACGCTTTGCGTGCGCCGGCAACGTGCGCAACCTCGACGCGCACCTCGGCCTCCTCGCCGCGCGCCGTATCACAACCACCGACATCGATTTCACCATCGGCAACGATCATTGGCGCGTGCTGCAGCAGCATGCCGTTGAAGCGCTCGCCGCGTTCCACTGCGCGCACCCTGACGAGCCCGGTCCTGATCGAGCACGGCTCAAGCGCATCGCTTTTCCGCGGCTCGACGCAGCATTGGTCGGCGCGCTGGTCGCGGACCTCATCGCGGCCGGCAAAATCCGGCGAGATGGACCGTGGCTGCATCTTCCGGAACACGACAACGCACCCACTGCGCAGGAACGCGCGCTGGTGGAGAAGATCCTGCCGCGGCTCCTCGATGCGCCATTCGACCCACCATGGGTACGCGATCTGGCGAAGGGCGCCGCGCAGCCGGAAGCGCTGGTGCGCGCGGCGATGATCCGCGCCTCCAAGCGCGGGGAGATGTTTCAGATCGTGTGCGACCTCTTCTACCACCCGGCGGCGATTCGCGACTTGGCAGCGACCGCCAACAGCTTGCACATGGTTGATGGTGAAGTGCGCGCGGCGGCGTTTCGCGACGCCACCGGCCTCGGACGAAAGCGCGCGATCCAGATCCTCGAATTCTTCGATCGCGTCGGTTTCACGCGGCGCGTGCATGACAAGCATCTCGTGCGTGCCGACAATCTGCTTGCGCTCGACATTTCCCATGCCCGGCCGAATAACGTGGTCGTCGTACGGTCGGCCAAGGAGTAGCTCGCAACATGAGGAAGAGAATCGTCCCTGGTGGGGCGGCCGGGCCTCAAACCCGGTTGGGAGCGCTATGCGCTTCCGGGTGGGTTCGACTCCCATTCTCTTCCGCCACGACTACGCTTGCGTCGGCCGCGCCAAGCGCGCCCGGCCTAGCTTGAAGCCGTTGTGTCGCCGGTCCGGCGCAGACTCATGAAAGAGGGACCAAATTTTCAGTATCGCATTGGATTCCGACCTCCGCCTCCATATTCAGAAGAGATTTTCCGCGGCCCACTGCTGCCAGCGCCAGGTATCGGCGCACATGGCGTCGATGCCAAGCCGCGCCTGCCAGCCGAGCGCTTCACGGGCGAGGGCAGGGTCGGCATAGCACTGACCGATGTCTCCCGGCCGGCGAGCAACAATGCGATAGGGCACCGCCTTGCCGCTGGCAGCGGAAAATGCCTTCACCATCTCCAGTACGCTGTAACCCCGTCCCGTGCCGAGATTTGCAGTCACAACGCCAGTGCGCTCGCGCAAGGCGTTCATCGCCGCGAGATGGCCGCGTGCGAGATCGACGACGTGAATATAGTCGCGCACACCGGTACCGTCAGGTGTCGGATAGTCATTTCCATATATCGACAACTCCTTCAGCTTACCCGCTGCAACCTGAGCGACATAAGGAATCAGGTTATTGGGTATGCCGCTCGGATCCTCGCCAATCAAACCGGAAACATGAGCCCCTACCGGATTGAAATAACGCAGGAGTCCGATGCGCCATGCGGAATCGGTTTTCGCCACGTCTCGCAGGATATCCTCGATCATCAGCTTCGTGCGGCCGTAGGGATTGGTGGCCGACAATGGAAAATCTTCGCGAATCGGCACCGTCCTGGGCTCGCCGTACACAGTTGCAGAGGATGAAAACACGATCGTCTTCAGCCCGGCCTCCAGCATGCACTCGACGAGCGCCACGCTGCCCGAGACGTTGTTATCGTAATACGCAAGTGGCTGGGCGGCAGACTCACCGACTGCCTTCAGGCCGGCGAAATGGATTACCGCGTCAAAGTGGTGGTCGGCGAACAGTTGCCGCAGGGCAGGGCGGTCGCGAACGTCGATTTGCGCGAAACCCGGCCGCCGGCCGGCAATGCGCTCGATGCGGTCAAGCACCGAGGCCTTGCTGTTGTGCAGGTTGTCGATGATGAACACATCGTGGCCAGCTGTCATGAGCTCGACAACGGTGTGGGAGCCGATATAGCCGGTGCCGCCGGTGACGAAAATTGTCATTCAAGCCCTGACGATATTGTTTGAAGCGACCTGGTAGACACCACGGGTATCAACGATGAGTTGCGAATTTCTGCGTATCATCTCGTAGTCAAACACATCATGATTTGTAGCAATCAGCACAAGATCGTAACCGGCGAGGTTCTCGGCATTTATCGTTACGCTCGTAAGGTCAAAGTGATACTTGCGCATCCTTGGGAACGCCGGAACGTGTGGGTCGGAATAATCAACGCGCGCTCCTTTGGCAATAAGCAGTTCCATCAGCTCGACTGAAGGAGATTCACGCATATCGTCAACATTTTTCTTATAAGCTATGCCGAGCACGAGGATCCGGCTTCCCTTGACGGGTTTTCGCTGTTCATTGAGCGCGTCGACTACTTTGCTTACTACCCAGGACGGCATGGCGCTGTTAATCTCGCCGGCCAATTCAATGAAACGTGTATGCACTCCATATTGACGGGCCTTCCATGTCAGGTAGAAGGGATCTATCGGGATGCAATGCCCGCCGAGACCTGGTCCTGGAAAATAAGGTACGAAGCCAAATGGCTTGGTCGCGGCCGCGCGAATTACCTCGTGGATGTCAATGCCCATCCGATCCGCGATGATCTTCATCTCGTTGACAAGGCCGATATTAACGGCTCTGTGTATGTTCTCTAGCAATTTGGTCAGCTCGGCAGCCTGAGTCGAGCTCACGGGTACCACCGTGTCAACTGCCTGGCGGTATAGTTCCAGCCCCACTTCGAGACATGATGGGGTAGATCCACCACACACTTTCGCAATGGTCCGCGTGGTGAAATGCGGATTGCCCGGGTCTTCCCGCTCGGGAGAGAAACACAGAAAAACATCCTCCCCAACTTTGAATCCGCGTCGCTCGAGTCTCGGCTTCAGCTCCTCTTCCGTGGTGCCGGGGTAGGTCGTGCTCTCCAAAGAGATCAGTTGTCCAGAGCGCAGATGCGGGAGTACCGATTCTGTGGTGTTTATCACGAATGAAAGATCGGGTTCTCTGGAAGGATTTAGCGGTGTAGGAACACAGATTATCAAGGCATCAGCTTCACCTGTACGCGAGAAGTCGGTCGTTGCCTCAAACCCGTGGGATTTGGCCGATGCAACCGCAGTACTTGGAATATGAATGAAGTAGCTCCGCCCCGAGTTGATTGCTGCTGCTTTAGCATCATCGATATCGAACCCGATTACTCGAAATCCGACTTCCGAAAAGCGTAATGCAAGAGGCAGCCCTACGTAACCAAGACCGATAATTCCCACAATCGAAGTTCGCTTGCGAAACCGTTCAATCAACGCAACTGCGGACGCACTTCTTGCACTCATTTCTAAGTCTCCTTCACTTGATTCAAAACAAATCTATATCGAACTATGGTCTTGCTGTTCGGATCGGTTTCAACAATGGAAAATTGTCAGATTCTCGATTCGCCATTCATGGTTCTTCGCGATTTACGATTATCCATTCACGATCAACCTTGCCGACGGCGACGTAGGCAGCGGCATTGACAATCACTGGGCCGAACTGCATCGGCCAGTGCGCCGTGTATCGCAGTAAGCGTAATTCGCATCAGAACACCGGGTTCCGCCAGGAAACCCGGAAGATACTGCCCGTAGGCGTTTTTGACCAGTGGCAACGCCAACCGCCCGAGCCATATCCTGACGTTTCTCGACAATTGAGCCAGGCGGCGAGGCCTCGATCATCGATTCGTGGGTGCCAGCATTCGACTGGGCGTGGTCACGTGCCAGTGCCTGAATCCAGTTGGGAGACCGAAGCGCAGAGTGGAGATGTCGAGTAGCGGGGTCGCGGATGATAGAATTGCCATTGACGTTTGGAACGCATCGAATCATATGAATATCGAATCAACATTGAGTATGCCCAATGCGCTGACTGTTGATGTGGAAGACTACTTTCACGTCGCGGCGTTGGCGCCGAACATACATCGCGATAGCTGGAACTCGCGTGAATCGCGCGTGGTCGGAAACACCCAGAAATTGCTCGCCATATTCGAGCAGTTCGATGTCCAGGGGACTTTCTTCGTGCTGGGATGGGTGGCCGAGCGGTATCCACAATTGGTCAAAGATATTGCCGCAGGCGGCCACGAGATCGCCTGCCATGGGTTTTCACACCGGCTCGTATACGAGCAGTCGCCCAAAGAGTTTCACGAAGAAACGCTTCGATCCAAGAGTCTGCTCGAGGATATTACCGGGTCCGCGGTACTTGGATACCGCGCAGCAAGCTATTCCATCGTACGCGAGTCCCTTTGGGCCCTAGACATTCTGGTGGAACTCGGATTCGTCTACGACTCGAGTATTTTTCCTGTGCATCATGATCGCTATGGCATCCCGGACGCCGAGCGGGCCCCGAATCGTATGTCCACTCCGAATGGAAAATCCATCGTGGAGTGGCCGTTAGCAACGGCAACGATTCTTGGTTGCAGGCTTCCCGTGGCAGGGGGCGGATACTTCAGATTGTTGCCGTATTGGTTGTCGCGTTGGGGGCTGGCATCAATTAATCAACGCGAAGGGCGACCCTTCATCTTCTACCTGCACCCATGGGAAATCGATCCAGCGCAACCGCGCGTGCAGACCAGCTGGTTATCACGGTTTCGCCACTATACGAACCTCGAGAAGTGCGAGGAGCGGTTGCGGCGCCTGCTCGGCGAGTTCGATTTCGGAACTGCAAGAGACTGCCTGATGCAGCTCGGCTTACTTCCTCGGCCAACGAAGGCACGCTAAGCTCTTGCGGAAATGGAGCAGGCGAAATCGCGGCATTTCATACTTGCTTGCGTTAGTCGAGAACCGCATCGGTCCATGCGTGGACCTGCACGTGGGCCCGGCGCTCCAGACCGAGATCGAGGCAGACACTTGGTTCACGCTATTGCTTTTCCAGCACTAGAACCCAGTCGGTAAAGCCGGTGCCGTTGTTTCCAGGCGGCGTAAATGATGTGGAGGTGCCGGTAGTGGGAAACGTACCAATCGACATGAATGCGGCGCTGGCGGGGTTGAACCAGCGCGCCCGCACCGGGCCGCTCATTCCCGTCATGTCGATGGTGATCGATCCCGGCGGGTAATCAGGTGGCACGTAGGCAACCAGCAGCGTGCCGTCGGGCGTCGCCGCCGCGGCGACATACGCGATCGAGTCCGGCAACGAGTTATCGACGACGAGCGTATTCATCCCGGCGAGGCCGGAGGGGACCAGGTTGTACCAGGCGATCGAGCGAACGAAGGCGTTGAGCCGCGCCATGTCCCGCGCGCCTTGCGTGTTCAGGTGCAACCGCCAGTCGTCGCTGGGTGGCAAGGAATTGAACGGCCAGACGTAGCCGTTGCCCGAGATATAGCCGCCGATGCCGGAGAGCCAGCCCCACCACTGGAAGCGGCGTACCGGCTGAATCGCCGAGCTATTGACGTTATTCCCATCCGGGCCTTCCTCATCATACGGTTCTTCGAGCAGGAAGGTCGGCATCACGGATGGGTATGCATATCCGCTGCGGGCGTAGGTATTGACGTTTCCACGGAAACTATAGGCGCCTTGCAGCGTGCCGGCCTGTTGCAGTATCGGATCGATTTCATCGGTATAGATCGAGTCGCTGTTCCATTCAGCGGAGAAGTTGCGGCTCGTCTGCCCGCCGATGCTCTTCATCCCGGCGAGCATGGCCTGCTCGACGGCGAGTTCTGGATCTGTGAAGGCGGTTCCGAAGTCGCCGCCCAACATCCAGACGATGTTCCCGCGGGTCTTGTATCTGGCAGCGAGAAAGGCGCCGTAGGTCTGCATTTTGATCGAGCCGTTGGCGACCATCTCGCGCATCCAGCCCTCAGCGCCCCCTCCGGCCCCGGCGTAAGCGGGGAACATGAAGCAGAGCACGCCCTTGGATTCTGCATAAGCGAGCAGTGCATCGACGTGCGTCCAGTACGGCTCATTCGGTTGCGAGAAGTCGGGGGCCTCGGCGTTGATGTCTGTGGTGTAGGAAAGCGAGCCGGCCCAGGCCGTCATGTCTAGCCGCTTGGTGAAGGGCAGCACGCCGTTGCCGCCCAAAGTCGGGTTGTTGCCGAAAGGCGGGTTGTTGCCGCGCACGTCGTGGTTGACGACGTGAAACTCGATCGCGTTGTAGCCCTTGGCTACCGTGTCGTCGATAAACGTCTTGTAGTCCGTCTCCGCGAGCGACGTGATGAACCAGGCCGTGCGCCCAAGAATGGGGAAGGGGGCGCCGTTCTGGTCCTGCAAATATCTTCCGCTGCCCGAGGCGACCAGGGGGAAGGCAGAGACGGCCGAGCCGGCGGGAGGGGCAGAAGATGATGATCCTCCGCCACATCCCAAAAAAGCGCAGACAAGCAGACACAGGATCAGGGTAACGCCCCGCGGCCTGTTACGCGCGACGTTAAGCGGTTTCAACAACCCTCCCTTGAAGGGATAGGAAATCCATCCTCCCTGATCCTGATAGTCACCGGCGTCCTGCGCCGACGCAATGCTCCGTTACTGAAGTTGCAGCGTCGCGGCTACCGAGGGGACGCCGTTCGTATCGAGAATGAACAGCATGTAGTAGCCGGGAGGCGCCAGGTTGGCGTTGGCCGGTGCCTGCACGTTCAGCGTGCCGCCTGCTGCTGCAAACGGCAACTGCAGGAAGCGCTGGTCCTGGTTGATGGAATGGGTGACCGATCCGAGCTTGACGAGCGAGACCGATGCGATGCGCGCGGCATCGGGCGTCTGCACGGCGATGTTTCCTCCATAGGTGGCGGAGGCGGGGGCCGAGCTGATCGCGGGCCGTGCGCCCTTGAAAAGATAGGGAGGCGAGTAGAACTCCGAGCTCAACTGGTCAGTGGGTTCATTCACACCGTTGAACCGTCCGCCGCCCATGACCAGCACGCGCGCGTCAGGCAGCAACAGCGCCGTCGAGTGATACAAGCGGGGCTTCTGCATGCTCGGCAGCGTCGTCCAGGTCTCGGTGGCCGGCGACCAAAGCTCCGCACTGAGGACCGCACTGCCCACACCGATCGCATCCGTTGTCGGGCCGCCTCCGGTCGCGAGGACCGTGCCATCGGGCAGCAGTGTCAGCGTATGGAAGGTGCGCGCGAACATCATAGGCGAGGTCTGCCGCCACTGCGGTGAGGCTTGCGTCATGTCGAGTACATAAGTCGTCGCCACGGACGGAATCACTACCTGATCCGGATCGACGGAGCGTCCCGACTTCATCACTTTCCCGGAGGAGTACATGACGGAGCTGCCGCCGTCGACCGGGTTGGGGTCGACGACCGACCAGGTCTGCGTGCCGATATTGAGTACTCGCGTAACGATCATGTCTTCCGTTGTGGCCGCCGCCAGCACCCGTCCGTCGGGGAGGACGAACATGTGCGGATAATACGGGAGACCGAGGCTCGCGCCGGTCAGCTGCGTCCAGACATTGGTCTGCGGGTTGTAAATCTCGGGGATTGGAGCGAAGCACCCGTTGCAGTTGATCTCACCCGACGTCACGAGAATGCGCCCGTCCGGGAGCGTCGTCGTCGTCGGATACCAGCGCCCGACGGCCATCGGTGCGACTCTCGCCCAAGTGCGCGTCGCCGGATTGAAGAGATTGGTGTCGCTGAGACCGACGTGCGCCGCTATGTGTCCGCCAGCCACGAGAAGCCTCCCATCGGCCAGCTGGCAGTGGCCCGCGCAGAATATATTGGTGAGGTTGTTCGGAACCGACGTGAAGACACCCGTCGTGGGATTCCACAGGCGCGCATCGTTGCCGTTGTTCTGTCCGTCCCACGCGAGGATTTCCCCGGTCGACAGCAGGTTGGCGTGCACCGCGACGATTGGCCAGGCAACAGGCGCGGCCCACTGACCTGCCAGCCCTGGAGTCGCCGCGGCCACCGTCACCGAAACGGGAGCGCTCAGAGTCGTATTGTTGCTGAAATCGCGGGCGCGGGCCGTAAGGACATGGCTACCCGGAGCAACGCTTGACGGATCCCAGTTGACCGAGTAGGGCTCGACCGTCGCCTCGGCGCCGAGGGCTTGACCGTCAACAAAGAATTGAACCCCCGCAATGCCGACGTTATCCGTCGCCGTCGCCGCCACCCTGACCAGGCTAAACACGGTCGAGCCGCCGGCCGGCTCGGTGAGCGCGACGCTCGGCGGTATGGTATCCGGCGGCGCGCCGACCGCCGTATTCATATCGGTCTGGATCTCGGCTGCGCTGAGCGCGCGGTTGTAGATGCGCACCTCGTCGATGCGACCGGCAAAAAACTCATCCGGGTAACTGTCCCCGCCGATTTGCAGCGTCCCGGTCGTGGTCG